>JABDPL010000315.1 GCA_013042825.1 Flavobacteriaceae bacterium
GGGTAATGCATTCACAGTTACGGTTACCTCGTCTGATGATTCACAACCATTTTGTGAAACTATCACCGAATAGGTAGTGGTCGTTGTAGGAGCAACCTCGATATTTTGAGTCGTTTCCCCTGTACTCCACAGATAGGTGTCACCACCGGAAGCTGTTAGTATGCGCGTTTCACCCTCACAAATACTGCTGTCTTCACCAGCATAAGCATCAGGAATAGGATTGACCGTGACAACGATTTCATCCTCGCCTTCGCATTCACCGATGATGGTTAAAACCGTATATGCAGTAGTTGTATCTGGAATAACTGTTATACTTTGAGTGGTCTCTCCGGTACTCCAGATATAGGAATCCGCCTCTGCTGAGGTTAATGTAATGGGTTCACCCAAGCATAAAGATACATCCTCTCCAAGATTTGGATCAGGTGATGGATTTACAAAAACAGTGACTTCGTCGGTTGCTGTATTACTTCCTCTGAATGCAGTTACGGTGTATGTGGTTGTTGCAGCAGGACTGACGATGATGGTTTCCGTCGTCTCCCCTGTGCTCCATTCCACGGTATGCCCATTGGTAGCAGCCGTTAATTCAACCGGTTCACCTTCACAAATCGTCACGTCCTCACCGGCATAAATCGAAAGCTGACCATTTACCGATACGACTACGGTATCGGAATCCTCGCAAACCCCATTGCTCACAATTACCGTATAATGGGTTGTTAGCAAGGGCGTAACAGTAATGGACTGGGTTGTCTCACCCGTGCTCCAAAGATAGGTTCCTCCTCCTGAAGCGGTAAGTGTTATGCTCTGTCCGGAAGGTGTATTTTGATTCGGGCCAGCATCTGCCACAGGCGATTCGAGTACCGTGACCGTTATTTCGTCGGTGGCTTCGCAACTGTTGTTGCTTGAACTGACCGTATAGGTTGTTGTGGTTTGTGGAGAAACATTAATACTTTGAGTGGTCTCTCCCGTGCTCCAGGTATAGTTATTTCCTCCTGTGGCAATAAGGGTAATCAATTCACCATTACAGATTGTAATATCTTCACCTGCAGTGATTTGTGGTAGGTCATCTACAGTAACAGTTACGTCATCAGTATCGGACTCATTTCCGGAAAATGCAGTTACCGTGTACACTTCTGTTGTTAGAGGAGAAACGGTGATCGATTGGGTCGTTTCACCCGTACTCCAAAGATAGGTGTCACCCCCGGAGGCCGTGAGCACGGTGCTTGATCCCGCGCAAATGTTTACATCTTCTCCAGCATTGGCAACAACTGTATCGGTGATGAAAACAGTTACCTGGTCGGTTGCCTGACAACCATTCTGAGAAACAGTTACTTCATAAGTGGTGTTGTCTATCGGACTTACCGTTATGCTTTGTGTGGTTTCACCTGTACTCCATGCGTATGAATCTCCCCCAGTTGCTGTTAAGGTGGCGCTGTCGCCTGCTCCAATCGAAACATCAGGACCGGCATCGGCGAGGGGAACAGGATTAACATATACGGTGACATCGTCAGTGTCGGAAACTTCTCCAACGGTTGCTATGACTGTATATACCGTATTGCTCGTTGGACTCACGGTTATACTTTGAGTTGTTTCTCCCGTGCTCCATTGATAGCTGTCACCGCCCTGGGCTGAGAGAACAGTAGATTCACCTTCACAAATAGTTACATCGGGTCCTGCATTGGCGGTCACCTGCTCATTTACTGTAACCGTTACCTCATCAGAATTCTGACAACCGTCGAGTTCAACCTGCACTGAATAGGTTGTGGTTTGATTTGGGCTGACCGTTATGCTTTGGGTCGTTTCACCCGTATTCCATAAGTAGGTCGCTCCTCCTGTAGCGGTAAGTGTAGTGCTTTCTCCGTTAAGAATTGAGACGTCCGGGCCTGCATTCGCAGACGGAATGGGATTAACAAAAACAATTACCTCATCGGTATCAGACACGTTACCCGTAGTTGCGATAACAGAATAGGTAGTTGATACATTAGGGTTAACCGTTATACTTTGAGTCGTTTCACCTGTACTCCATTCGTAAGTTTCGCCGCCACTTGCCGTGAGAACCGTGCTTTCGCCCTGGCAGATAGTAACGTCGGGGCCGGCATTGGCATTGACATCTATATTGACAAATACCGTCACATAATCGATGTCCTGGCATCCGTTTTCAGTAACGGTTACCGAATAGGTTGTATCGGAGGTAGGACTTACTGTAATGTTCTGAGTGCTTTCTCCTGTATTCCAAATGAAGGAACTGCCACCGGATGCACTGAGTGTAATACTGTCGCCATAATTGATGGTGACATTGGGGCCGGCATCAGCCTCGGGTAAGGGATTTACTGTTACAGTTACCTCGTCTGCAGCGCTGCATCCATTATCGCTAACCGTAACCGTATAGGTGGTCGTAACGGTTGGACTTACAGTTATTGTTGCTGTCGTCTGGCCGGTGTTCCATTCGTAATCGGTACCGCCTGATGCGGTAAGTGTTGCAGACTCTCCCTCGCATATAGCAATATCTGGCCCGGCATTGGGATTAACCCCATCAAGAACTGTTACTGTTACAGATGCTGAATCTTCACAATCGTTCTGAGTGACTGTAACCGTGTAGGTTGTTGTTGAATTTGGACTTACGTTTATGCTTGCTGTAGTTTGGCCGGTGTTCCATAAATAGGTATCGCCTCCTGTAGCTGTAAGGGTCGTGGTTTCGCCCTGGCAAATTGTTACATCATCTCCGGCCCCTGCAGTCGGCAGGGGGTTTAAAAAAACCGTTACCGTATCTGTGGTCTCAGCTCCTGAGGAATCTGTTCCTGTAACTGTATAGGTTGTTGTTTGATCGGGTGTAACGGTGACCGATGCAGAATTACCGATGACAGCCCCGGTATCGTCTCTCCATACATAACTTTGAGCCCCGGTGGCTGTGAGTGAAGTAGTCTCACCTTCACAGATAGAGACATCCTCTCCTGCGTTAACGGAATCCGATTGATTACCTGCCACTTCAACTACCCATAATAAGGGATAATTCTGATTCATGATACTGCTGTTATACCAATTACTGGCAAAAATCACTTTTGTTCCGTCCCGGTTCGGACAGGCATGAGCCTGGTGATTGTATGATGCATTAGCAGCCTCAAAATTGGTATTATGCTTTGCAAATCTTTGAATGGTATTGGAATCGTCCAATTTAATAGCGAAGATCTCCTTTGGCGCTTCCCAGCCATTAAGATTGTTAAGATCTCCTGAATCGGTCACATAGGCCCAACCCGGACGATTGATGTTTCTCGTGCTCAGGTGTCCACCAGCTGCGCCAAGATCACCTGTGGCACCCGAGAATGGAAATAGTCCTTTGGTAACACCATTATCGAGCCTGGTGTATGAGTAAGAATGATTACCAAAGTTTGCGTGAGAGACATAAACTTCATTTCCATCCATGTCATAGCCTATATCACCATGCTCTCTGGCGTTTTCAAGATGCACCTCATTTTGCATAAAGCGATCAAAGGATTTTACACCATTGGTTGGTCCGCTTCCCCAGGAATCATATTGAACCACACAATAGTTACCTGATTGGGATATGGAAACCCAATCTAAGGGTGTTGTTCCGATATATTTACTACCGGTTATTACATCATTTAAAATATCATAAACGAAAATGGTTTGATTTGATCCATTTCTCCCGATTAAAGCCACCCATTGATCATCATTAGAAAGATTTCCCTCTCCATAACCTATACTTACATTGTCATATTCGGAAAACGTCCTGAGAACAACCTCTTGTTGTGTAACGACATTACGGCGGAATAGTTTATTTTGATGCGTATCGAAGGTTAACTGAGGATCCACGTTCGACCAAATACTTCTGCAATATACATCCCCAATGATCTCATAAGTATTACCATCAAGAATTTTTGCCGGCCAACCATCGGTCATGATCATCGTTCCATCGGCGTTCCAGGGTTGTTTCTTTGAATAGCGATGCCTTAATTGTGAACATGTACACCCAAAGGCACTTTGATCACTGATACGTATAACGGTGTTTCCAGTATAGTTGTCGGTTGTAGGTTCAAGATAATTCGGTAAGGAAGTCGGGGGTGTATAAAACTCCCAGTCTATTGTAGTAAGATCAACTTCCGGGGGATAAATTTGGGCCGAAACTTCATAATTACTTATTCCACATAAGATAATTGTCAAACATAATAATTTCTTCCGCCACTCGCTGCTGCGTAGGTCTCGTATCATGGGCTTTTAGTTCTTGGTAGATTTGTAAGCGGGTGCAATCTAATCAAATATCGTTAACATGCAATATTTTTTCGTTGAAATGCATTTTTAAGTAAGTATAATACTACCATACTCTTGAATTTTAACATTCCTGATTCAATATTTTACAATGCTAATATTACATACGATGAATTGTTTGATATAGATCTCAGGAGAGCAGAAGAGCTTAAATTTAACAGTTCTAAGGTCCAACATAGCTGCAAATTTCGAATTTCATCTATTATATAGAGATACATTAAATAGATTCTAAAAAAAGGCATAATTTAGACGGATTCATTGCGAATCGTATCCCATTTTGATGAGTGGCCGAAAGCACATATCTTTCTTAATAAACAGTTTGAAGCCCGGAGGGGCAGAACGCGTGTTGTCGACACTCGCCAATCATTTGATCGAAGAATACGACGTTAGTATAATTTGCCTCTACAGCTGTACTCCATTCTATGAATTGAATGAAAACATTAAAGTTTTTTATTGTTTGGACGAGTATCGCGATTCGAGTTCCTTTTTATATTCACTTAAAATCCATACCTCACTTTTAAGAAAGATCAACAGGCTTTTAAAGGATCTGGATACAGATTTGATAATTGGATTCATGACTATTAAATGCATTTATGCCGTTATATGTGGAAAATTGCGGGGTATCCCGTCTATTATCAGTGAGCGCATTCATCCCAGCTATAGTCCGATTTCGTCTTTTTGGTTTAAGATGAGACGGTGGATTTATCCCAGAGCTACTGCCCTGGTCGTTCAGACCAACGAAATCAAACGGTATTTTGATGAATTTGTAGACAGCGACAAAATTCACATTATTGTAAATCCGCTTTCCCTTTCATTGGTCGGAAAAAAAGTTGCTACAGATAGAGAAAACATCATTTTGAATATCGGCAGGTTAGATAATCAAAAGAACCAGGAATTATTGATCAGGGCTTTTGCGAGTTCAGATTTCAAGGACTGGAAGTTATACCTGATAGGTGAAGGTGTTAATTTTGAGAAATACAGCAAACTAATCGCGGATCTTGGCCTCAACGACCACGTCATCCTTTTGGGAAGATCAGACCAGATCGAGGAATACTATAACAGGGCTAAGATCTTTGCGCTCAGTTCAAATTTTGAAGGATTTCCCAACGTTCTCATCGAAGCCATGTACTTTGGTTTAGCTGTGGTCTCAACCGATTGTCCATCGGGACCTTCTGATATCATCACGCATAATGAGAACGGTATACTCGTGCCTGTAGATGATAAGGCAGCGATGGCGAGATCCCTCAATCTTCTAATGACGAATAATGACATATGTGAACGCCTGGGTGATAGGGCTGAATTAAGTGTTTCAGATTATAATACCGATGTGATCGTTTCCAAATGGAAAAGCCTGATATTATCCTGTTTATAAAGCAACGGTTATGCTAAGAGAATTAATCCCGACATTTAAAGGTGAAATCGATTACCACCCGGACTATACGTTTACGGTATTTACGCCCTTATTTAACCGACAGGATACGATTGAGCGTGTATACGATTCGCTGGAAGCACAGACATTTAGAGATTTTGAATGGGTTATTATAAACGACGGTTCAACCGACAATTCAAATGAAAAAGTACTCGAATTGATAGACCGTGCATCTTTCGATGTTCAGTATAGAAATAATACTGTCAATCAGCATAAGATGGCCTGCTTTATCGAAGCAATAGCATTGGCCAAGGGTGAATTCATTTTGATCTTAGACTCAGATGACGAATGTTTACCCAAGGCCCTGGAAATTCTAAAAAACAGTTATGAGGATCTGCCTGAAAATATTAAACCAAAATGCAGCGGCGTTACCGGTCTCGATATAAATAGTAAAGGTGAAGTTGTAGGTGATACCTATCAAAGCAGCCCGTTTTACAGCGATACATTTGATTCCTCCTATATTCATAATATCCGCGGTGATAAATGGGGTTTCACCAAATCGAGCATATTAAAAGGGATCGACTTTAATTCTGATCTTTTTGGTAAAGGATTGATACCGGAAGGGTTAATATGGAATCTTATTGCCGAATCCGGCTACCTTACAGCTTACATTAATGAAAACCTGTTGATGAGTCACACCGATTCAGATGACAGGCTTTCAATCCCGGACCATAGCAAGAATGCTCTTGGTGCTGCCATATTTTCAATTGCTATCATCAACTGGTTCTGGAAAAAATACTTATCAGCTCGGCCTATGATTTTCGCTAAACGGCTATATGCCTTGTTGCGTTCTTCTAACTTTCTTGAATACAGCAAAGCCGAATATAGCGCTGCAATTGATAATGGATTCATAAGGCTCGTATTTAACATATTGTGGCCCCTAAGAGGCCTTTTCAAGAAATAGGATGAGAATACCCTGGTCCCAAATATCAGAGAGGTTTAAAGAGCTACGCAATCAGCCGGTAGTCAGGAATATCATTACCGTGGGCATAGTAGTTCTAATTGTAAAGCTTGTCGGGTTTTATAAGGAAGTTGTCATTGCGGCAGAGTTCGGGCTCTCTGAACTTGTCGATACCTTTCTAATCGCCTATATATTGCCAGGATTTTTAAACGAGGTTTTCCTGAATTCCTTCAATACGGTGTTTATTCCCAACTATGTCATGGAGAAGCACCAGTTAGGGAAACTCGGTTCCTTCATATCAGCAAGCTTGATAATTACCATATCTGTATCAATCTTCTTTGTGATTGTTTCATTGGCGCTTTTGGATTTTTACCTGGAATTGATTTTTCCTGGCCATACTGAACAATACTATTATTTGATTACGGTTCAGTTTTATTATCTCGCACCCTGCATAATCCTTTGGGGACTGATTTCATTTATGAGTGGGATTCTGATGATCGATGATGAGTTCAGGTACTCTTCAATACATCCCATTTTAATCTCCATTTCAACAATTATCAGCATTGTTTTCTTCCAGGATGTTTTGAAAGAACGCGTTCTGGCGGTGGGAATGCTCGTTGGAACAGGCCTTCAGTTTATCTTTATTTTACTGGTCGTTCGTCATCGTAAACTAATTCAAATCGATCGTCCGGAATTTAAAAATTCAAATGTAATGATCATGATTCGCCAGGTTCCGGCTAAGATATCTGCGAGTTTGATTAACGGCTTGAACCCTCTGGTAGACCAGTTTTTTTCGGCGCAGCTTGTTGTTGGGTCTATCGCTGCTTTGAGCTATGGAATAAAGATACCGGCATTTGTAATTAGCGTAATAGGAATGGCTATTGGAAATGTTATGCTGCCGTATTTTTCAAAAGAAGCTGCGAAAGATATGGCTCAGACATTCAGGAAGCTGCGGCAAATTATGAGCGTTATAATCATTGTTAGTGTCGTGGTTATGATTATTCTGATAATAGGGTCAATCGATATTATCAGCCTGTTATTTGAACGCGAAGCATTTTTAGCTTCCGATTCGATCAAGGTTGGCAGAATTCAGCAAATGTACCTGTTACAGTTGCCTTTCTATATCACCGGATTGATAATGGTGAAATACCTTACGTCTATCAATAAAAATTATTTTATGGTTCTAACCTCCATCATCAGCTTGGTTTTGAACATAGGCCTGAATTATGTTTTAATCCGCTATATGGATGTTTTCGGACTGGCTTTGGCTACATCCCTGGTTTCCATGGTGAATAGCATTATCCTTTATATATATATTGTGCGAATCAACAAATCAGTCAAGACAGATGTTTGATATCCTCACCCCCACTTACAACAGGGCACATACTCTGGGCCGGGTTCTTCAGTCTCTTCTCGATCAAACCGAAAAGAGATTTACCTGGCTTATCATTGATGATGCGAGTACTGATGATACAGAAGCCTTGATTGAAATGTGGAAAGATAAGTATCCCGACCTGCATATTGAATATATAAAGCTGGATAAGAACGGGGGAAAGTCCCGCGCTGTGAATATCGGATTGGAGGTTTGTAAGAATCCTTATGTCATTATTGCGGATAGCGATGATGGTTTTGATGCATCCACCCTATCCGATCTGAGGGACCTTTGGCATTCAATAGATGAGCAATCTCATGCCGATAATGTCGCCGCAATCTGGTCATTGGTAAAAAGGTCAGATGGAAATCTTATCGGGGAAAGATTCCCTGAAGATCGCTGGCTGGCCACCTTTGAAGATCGCATCTTAAATTATGACATACAAGGTGAAAAATGGCATTGCTGGCGTACCGCAGTTCTCAGAAAGTACGGCATGTATGTACATCAACAGTGTCATGTAGAGGAATCCGCAACCTGGAATAGAATTAATAGAGATTATTTGTTCCTGTGTGTTAATTTGGCTCATAGAACGTATTATGAATCTCAGGATGGTATGATTCTTCGCAAGAAGTCAACTTCGGAATTGGCCGCGATAAATTATGTGAGCACTTACTATGATTTGGCCAATGCATCGATAAAGGAAATTATCAGGCATAAATTTTTCAGATTAAGAGCCTTCGACCATATAAAATCCCGTTTGCATTTTAACGATAAAAAGCTGGTCTTAAGCCCCTCTAAACGCATCATCTCGTTTTTAATCTTTTTATTTGTATTGCCAAAACGTTTGATAAAGAAACTTCTGTGAAAGCCCTGAGAATTATATGTCTGTCTTTTATTATCTGGGGACTTCCTTCGTTTTTGCTCGCTATTTCGAATGAGGATATCGGTAGTAAAAGCAGCTATGCCATGTTTATTCTGCTCCTGATCTATTATTTCCTGGAAAAAAAGAATCAAATAGTAACACCGTTTATCGTTTTGGGGGTCTGTTATTTTATGATCTCCGGACTTGTATATCATAACAACACCGAATTTTTTCTCTATGACTTTTCGAAGTATATAATTCTTGTTCTTGCAGGTGCAGAGATCTGTCGTAATCTCAAATTGAATACTATTCTCCTTATGCTGGCAATAGGAGCCTGTTCGGTTGTAATTCATGCGCTTTTATTTCAGGATTTATATGGCAGGTATAGCGGTTTTTACCTAAATCCTAACGCCGCCGGTTTCATTTGTTTATCAGGTTATTGTTTGAGCTTTTACCTAAAACAGGAAAGGATCAAATACTTTGCCCTGGCGTTGTTTTCCTTTGCTGGCTTTTTAACATTTTCCAGATATTTTATCCTAATTTGGCTTGTTGTCACACTAGTTTCAGTATTTATCAAAAGAAAAAACTTAATTGTTTTTGGAATAGGTGTAAGCTCGATTATTGTTTTGATCAGTTTATCGGCGATACTACAGTTAAATACTGAGAGATATGCTGCCATTGACGAGATTTTAAACAACCAATTTGATAAGGGTCTAACGATTTTTATGACGGATTCAAGACAGGAGAATTGGTCTGAATATTATGATCAGATCTTAGATCATCCATTTTTTGGAACGGGATATCAGAAACTCATGGGATATGATGGCCGGAAGCAAGGTGTTCATAATGCCTATTTGTTAACCATAGGTGAAGCAGGGCTTATACCATTCCTAATCTTGATTTTTATTTTTTTCCGCCTGTTTAAAACGGGTTTTTTAAGAATTTCAGAAGTTCCACATTATTTTTTAATGACAGTGGCCATCAGTTCATATTTTCTGACATCACATAATTTTTATGACTACTTCCCGGGCTTATTTATCTTACTTTTAATTTATATAAAATTACATGAAGAGCATGTTGAGTTAGAGAAGTCTGATGCTGATTCTTTGATTATCACCCCAAGTAAAACTTAACCTTATGTGCGGTATATACGGAACAACCTTAAAATATTCCAAAGAACAAGTTCAAAAAAAACTAGAACGCACTAATTTTCGGGGGCCTGATTATTCAGCTTCGGAAACAGTACATTTTGCGGGAAATCCAGTTACCCTGGGACATAATAGATTATCGATTATTGATTTAGACCCGAGATCGAACCAACCATTTAATTACCAGGACCGCATTCATCTCGTATATAACGGTGAGATCTACAATTTTAAGGATCTCAGGAAAGATTTATCTCAAAAAGGTTTTACGTTCCATACCACAAGTGATACTGAAGTGGTTTGCGCAGCCTATCTGGCTTATGGTCGGGATTGTGTTGATCATTTTAACGGCATGTTTGCCTTTGCCTTGCTCGACCTCCAGGAAGGATTGATATTTGGGGCCAGGGATCGGACTGGCCAGAAACCGTTTTATTATTATCAGCAGGGGAAGGATTTTGAATTTGCCAGTCAGCTGTCATCCATTCAGTTGTATAATAGTAATTTGAGTATTTCTCAAGAGGCCATTCAACATTATCTATGCTGGAATACCATCCCCGATCCGTTTTCAATTTTCAATGAGATCAAAAAATTAAAGGCCGGGCATAAATTTGTATTCAATCTGGATACAGGTAAAATGCTGATCGAAAAATATTGGGACATCGATCAAAAGGGATTAAGCCTGTTTGAAGGCAGTTTTGAGGAAGCCACCCAAAGTCTTCATGATATTCTTGTAGACGCTGTGAAGATCAGATTATTTGCCGATGTTCCCGTTGGCGTATTTCTATCCGGAGGCATCGATTCCTCACTGATAAGCGCACTGGCCGTTGAGGCATCGTCTAAAAAGGTCAAGACATTTTCGGTAAAATTCAATGAAGAGGAATATGACGAAAGTATCTATGCCGAACAGGTTGCCAGGCATTTGGGCACCGATCACCACGTGATAAGTTGCAACTACAACGAAGGCATGGATCTTATAGAAAGTTTCAGCCATTACTATGATGAGCCTTTTGCCGATTCTTCTGCGATTCCCTCCATGCTGTTATCTAAACATACGCGACAACAGGTTACTGTAGCCCTTACAGGTGATGGTGGTGATGAAAGTTTTATCGGATACCCGAGATACAAATGGCTTCGTAAAGGTTCGATGATATTCAGGGTCCCTCACCCGATAAGATCATTGGGATCGAAGTTTCTGTCGTTGTCCCCGAATTACAGGCATACGGTTATAGGCCGGGCATTAAAACTCAAGAATGCCAACACAGCTTATATAAGCTCCATGACGTCTGTTGATCGTTCGTATCTTAAAGGAAATTTTGATCCGCACGATATACAGGAGGCAGAATATTTATTCCACAAGGATAAAAATATATTGGAACGGGCAAGTGATTTCGATATAAAAACATATTTGAACTGGGATATAAACACAAAAGTCGACCGCGCATCTATGGCCTTTTCACTGGAAACAAGAGCCCCGCTTCTCGACTATAGAGTGATTGATTTTGCGGAATCCTTACCAACAAAATTTAAGTTCGACAGCGGTGATCAAAAAGTGATTTTAAAACAGCTGCTGTATTCATATCTTCCAAAGCAAATCTTTGAGCGTGAAAAAGCAGGTTTTGCCATGCCATTTGCCGATTGGTTTCGAAATGACTTAAAAGATTACGTTATGAGTGAACTGAATGATAAGTCGCTTAATGAGTTGCCGTGTATCAACCCCGACCGTGTTAAGTTTATGATAGATCAGCATATGAACTACCGTTGGAACCGGTATCCTTTAATCTGGAAATTGCTCGTGCTTAAACAATGGCTCAGTAGAAATGGATCAGGATATTCAATCAAATAGCATGCGATCTATAATTGAGCGCTGGTTTATATAGTTCAATTCCCTTTCGGGTGTTGCTGAGAAAGAGTTTACATAATAATTAACTAATTTCAACCATTTAGATTCTTATACAAACCAATTATAAATGTAAGCGGAGATATAATGCAAGAAATAATCAAATCAGATTTATATCGATATGGTGGACTAACAAAACTATCGGAAGGAAAAAGAATCCCCGGGTTTCGCTATATGTATTATTGGCGTAAAGCCACCCAACATAAAAAATGGTCAATCCGAGGAATTTATTATCGTTTAATAGTGCGCAAACTCAGTTATAAATACGGATTTCAGATTCCTGTGACAACTTCGATAGGTGAAGGATTTTACATAGGGCATTTTGGGACTGTTGTCATTACTGGTAAAGCTAGAATTGGAAAAAATTGTAACATCGCCCATACCACTACTATCGGAGAGGCTTATCGGGGGAAATTAGAGGGCAGCCCGACTATCGGGGATAGAGTCTGGATTGGAACAGGCGCTGTAATTGTTGGAAATATTACTATTGGGAATAATGTTATGATAGCTCCAAATTCCTTCGTAAATATTGATATTCCTGATAACTCGCTAGTTATCGGAAATCCTGCAAAAGTGATTGAAAAAGAAAATCCAACTGAAGGTTATATATGTCATATACGGAAATAAAAATGCTGTCAATAGCAAAGGCTCAATCGTACTGAGTCATTTCAAAAGCCAAGGGTAATCATGCTGCTTTAAATACATGAACAAAGAAAAGATACAGCTGATCATAGCTTCTGCTAACCTCCTTCCCGGTGGAGCCGAACGTGTATTGTCGTTCCTGGCCACTCATATAGATAAGGAGGTTTTCGATGTAACCCTGGTGATTTTTGGTTTTGAAAAGGATGTGGCTTATGACATCGATGGGATAAAAGCCTATTATTTTAATAAGACCCGGATCGTGTACGGCAGCTTTCGATTTTTTAAGGTTCTGAAACGGGAAAAACCAGACCTTGTGATCACTGCTGTAGGTCATTTAAATACTATGGCGGCCTTCATGTCCTGGTTTTTTCCAAAGACTAAATTCGTCGCCAGGGAGGTCAGTATCAATAGTGTTATCAGCAGGTTTACGAGGTATACATTCCATCCGCTGATGTGGCTGGGGAAATACAGGTTCCGGTTTCTCGATGCGGTAATTTGTCAGTCTAATCAAATGGTGGAAGACATCAGAAGCACCTACACAGTTGATCCTGATAAGATTACCGTGATCCCGAATCCGGTAACCCACAAGTTTAAATTAAAACAAGCGATTCCCGATCTCAAGGAAATGAAACTGATCACCGTAGGCCGGATTTCTGGTGAAAAGGGCCTTGAAAGACTGGTGAATCTATTGAAACGCCTTGAATTCCCCTTTCATTATACCTTGATCGGAAATGGTCCCGATCGGGAAAAGATATTAAATTTGATCGCTGCGGAAGGTTTGAATGAACAGACCACCTATATCGAATACACCGCTGAAGTAGGGAATTACCTGAGCGATAGTCATGTTTTTCTGCAAGGTTCTTACTCGGAAGGATTCCCGAATGCGGTTTTGGAAAGTGCGGCCGTGGGAACACCTGTTGTAGCCTATGCTGCGCCTGGCGGACTAGTAGAGATTATTGAAGATGATGTGAATGGTTATATCGTAGATACCGAGGATGAATTCGTCGAGCGCTTAAATGCGCTTTACAAGGATTACAAGTTTAAACCTGAGCCCATCCGCGAAAGTGTTATGAGAAAATTTAAAAGCGACATCGTTTTAAAGAAGTATGAAGATTTGTTCAAGGATTTGGTAGCAACTCATTCATAGCCATAAACGTATATAATGCAAGACCCCATAAGAATATTACAAGTTTTAACGAAAATGAATCGTGGCGGTGCTGAAACCATGATCATGAATTATTACCGGAATATCGACCGTACGAAAGTTCAATTTGATTTCCTTTTGAACAGGAAGGAACGCGGTATATTCGATGATGAGATCGAATCCCTGGGTGGCAGAATTTACAGATTACCGAATATAGATTATACTAAAATTTCGGCCTATCTCAAGGCCTTGGATAAGTTCTTTGATGAGCATGGTGAATACAAAATTGTTCATTCCCACCTAAATGCCGTTAGTGTATTTGTGTTGCGTGCCGCCAAAAACCATGGGGTTCCCATGCGTATCGCACATAGTCATACCAGCCTCCATACGCTGAATTTTAATCCGTTTTCAACAGATAGGCACGGACTGGGATTTTTACTTAGATTTACGGTTCAGAACTTGCTCAGGACAAAAATAACACGCTATGCTAATTATTATTTTTCCTGTGGTGAAAAAGCTAGTAAATGGTTGTTTGGCGACAAAAACAGGCCTCAGGTCAAACTCGTAAATAATGCGCTCGATTCCGATGATTTTACATATTACCGGGAGACTTCGCTAAAGATCAAACAGGCACTGGATGTTGCGGATAAATTTGTTATAGGCCATGTAGGCAATTTTGCTCCCGAAAAAAACCATGCGTTCATAATTAAGGTTTATAAGGAAATTCGGAAACTGAATCCAAATAGCTGTTTGTTGCTGGTAGGTGGCTTTAGCCGTTCAGACCTGGAAAATATTACGGGGGAAAACTTACCTGAGGATGTGAAGGTACTGGGGTCGAGAAATGATGTGCCTGAACTATTACAGGCCATGGACTTGTTTTTGTTCCCATCAATAAATGAAGGTCTTCCCGTGACCCTTATCGAAGCCCAGGCTTCCGGACTTAAAATAAAATCCTCAGCAAATGTGACGCGGGAATTGAAAATAACTGAGCTTATAGATTTTATTCCATTAAGCAAATCGCCGGAATATTGGGCAAAAAGCGTGCTGGAATCCTATCCCTATGAGAGACAGAACACCAAAAAGCAAATCATAGCAGGAGGCTACGATATTAAAAGCAAGGCTCAGGAGCTTCAGGCATTTTATCTCGGTGAATTCCGAAAAACAGCTGAAGTAAAACTGAGATCAAATAATAGTTAAAGATGTGTGGTATAAATGGCATCGTTACCAAAGCCCTTGAAGACCCTGCCCAGTTATCTCGGGAACTGGCCAGGATGAATACCCTAATCTATCATCGTGGACCAGATGACCATGGAACTTACACTCATCATACCGATTCCTATGCCCTTGGCATGGGGATGCAGCGTTTATCGATCATTGACCTGACCACAGGACATCAACCGATGTCTTCGGAAGATGGAGAAATAACCATTGTGTTTAATGGTGAAATATATAACTATAAAAAACTGAAAAATAAGCTTTTAGAATCTGGTATCTCATTTAAAACTACAAGTGACACCGAAGTCATTCTAAAGCTTTACGAGCAACAGGGTTCGGCCTGTTTTAAACTCCTGGACGGCATGTTTGGCCTTAGCCTTTTCGACAGGTCGAAGGGCAAGATATTTATAGCACGGGATTTTTTTGGCGAAAAACCGCTTTACTATACCAAAACCGACAAGTCATTTATCTGGGGATCTGAATTAAAATCGGTTGTAAGTGCTCTCGACCGCAAGCCCGGGATATCTAAACAAGGCATAAATTTATATTTCCGTCTAACTTATATTCCCGCACCTTTTACGATATACGAAGACGTTCACAAACTCGAGCCCAATCATATGTTGGAGTATGATCTGACCATGAGTTCAATATCGATTTCAGCGATTCATCAAGAATTTGATAAGACGGCTTCAGATCTTTCTTTTGATGAAGCAAAAAAGCAGGCGAAGGACCGGGTATATAACAGCGTGGTAAGCCGGTCGGTGTCTGATGTTCCAATAGGTACTTTTCTATCGGGAGGCGTTGATTCCTCAATCGTATCCCTTTGTCTGGCTCAACACAGCCCATCTAAGATCGATACCTTTTCCATAGGATTTACAAAGAAATCATACGACGAGACAGACAAATCAAGGACAGTAGCGAAAATTATCGGCAGTAATCATCACGAATTCATTATCGGAGAAAAAGACCTCGAGGAAAATATCAACAGGATTCTACTGAATTTCGACGAACCATTCGCAGACTCCTCTGCCCTGCCGACCTATCTGGTATCAAACAAAACCAGTGATTATGTTAAGGTTGCGCTTACCGGTGATGGTGGTGATGAGATTTTTGGCGGATACAACAAATATTATATCGGCAGCCTGAATTCAAAATATAAACGTTACGTTCCACAGTTCTTGCACAACACCGTTAAAGGCCTGACCAGGCCATTACTCACAACCAGAGATGATAATCGTGGCAAGCGGTATAAAGTAAAACGAGCCTTGAATGCTGTTGATTATAATGATGATTTTTATTGGAACATTATTGCTCTGGGCCTCACTGGCCCAGAGATTCAGAGGTATCTTTTAAAAACCCACCAGGCGGAGGGGATATTCGACTATTACAAGCGGTTAACTGGAATTCACTCCCCAACATCGCTGAATGAATACCTGCAGATTGACCTCTGCTTGAGCCTGGAGGGAGATATGCTTGTTAAGGTAGACCGGACCAGTATGCTGAATTCTCTGGAATGCCGGGCACCATTCCTTAATCGTTCGTTACTGGAATTCACCCTGCGATTGCCTGAGGACTACCTGATCAAGGGTTGGAACAAGAAATATCTGCTCAAGGCCGCATTTGAAGACGAGTTCCCAAAAGGATTCCTGGATAAATCAAAACAGGGCTTCGGAGTTCCGGTTGGAGACTGGCTCCGCGGACCTTTGCGTCAGGAATTGGAGAAATATATCGACACACAATTGCTTGAAGATCAGAAAATATTTAATATTGATCAGATTTCCACCTTAGTGAAAAATCATGTGCAAGGCAAAGTTGACAATACCTTTAAGGTATGGACTTTTTATTGTTTTCAGAAATGGTACTGTAATACCTATCGCGACCTGACAGCTGCTTAAGTTTTAACCTATTGAAGAAATTAATTCGAATAACAACCATACCCAGTTCGCTGCGCACGCTGCTTAAAGGGCAACTGAGGTTTATGAATAACTATTTTGAAGTCATAGGTGTGTCAAGTGAGGGACCGGCAATGGAAGAGGTTCGGATAAATGAAGGCATACATACCAAGGCGATCAACATGACGCGGTCTATAACTCCGGTTAAAGATCTTGGCGCTACCTGGAAACTCTATCGTTATTTACGTCAGGAAAAACCCTTTATCGTTCATACGCACACCCCTAAAGCGGGTACGATCGGCATGCTTGCTGCCCGGTTGGCCGGAGTTCCCCACCGCTGGCACACGGTTGCCGGTTTGCCACTCCTGGAAGTAAGCGGATTGAAACGAATATTACTCGATATGGTAGAAAAGTTTACCTATGCCAATGCCACAAAAGTATTGCCAAATTCAAAGGGACTTGAAACGATCATTCTGGAAAATGGTTATACCGGTATTGAAAAGATCCAATTAATCGGACATGGCAGTTCAAATGGTATAAATACCGAATACTTTAACTCCCGCCAGGTCTCTTCTCAGGTAAAAGAAACCCTCATCACGTCACTGGGACTACCACCAGACGCTTATGTTTTTGTTTTTGTTGGCAGGTTGGTAAAAGATAAGGGAATAAACGAGCTGGTAGAGGCTTTTGCTCAGGTTTCCAAGGCCCATGACCGGTGTGCACTGCTATTGGTTGGTCCGCGGGAAGACGAACTGGATCCCCTTGATGATGAAACGAACCGCATCATCAAATCAAACGACAAGATCTTTGAAGTTGGCAGTCAAAAAGATATCCGGCCTTTTGTGGCCATATCAGATGTTTTGGTTCACCCCAGTTACAGAGAAGGGTTTCCCAATGTCGTTCTGCAGGCAAGTGCTATGGGACTGGCGTGTATTGTGAGTGATATCAATGGATGCAATGAGATCATCACGCATGGAGTTAACGGACTGATCATTAAACCCAAGGATGTGGCCTCACTCAAGAATGCCATTGAACATGCAATGGCCGATCCCGATGGCATGCGGGAGATGGCAAGAAATGGCCCGGCTTTAATAGGTAAAAAATACAGTCAGGAGTATATATGGAATGAACTCTTAAAAGCTTACCAGCAATTGCGTTAAATGAGCCTTTATAGAAACATAATCAAGCCATTCTTCGATTTCAGCAGCGCCCTGATCGCTTTGATCATATTTAGCCCATTGTTTTTCCTTATCACCCTTTGCCTTTTTGTGACCAATTCAGGTAAACCCTTTTATATTCAGGCGCGCCCGGGAAAGAACGAACGCATCTTCAATATCATCAAGTTCAAATCGATGAATGATAAAACCGATTCAAAAGGGGAATTACTACCCCCTGATGCGCGCATAACCGCCATAGGGCAATTCATTCGAAAATATTCCCTCGATGAACTTCCTCAGCTGATCAATGTTTTAAAGGGTGAGATCAGCATTGTAGGTCCCAGGCCCTTACTTATTAAATACCTGCCGCGGTATGATGAAATTCAAAAAACAAGGCATAATGTGAAACCCGGAATCACGGGTTGGGCTCAGGTCAATGGCAGGAATGCGATTAGCTGGGAAAAAAAATTTGAGCTCGATGTATATTATGTGAATAATATTTCATTTAAATTCGACCTCAAGATCATTTTTATGACAATAAAGAAGATTTTTAAATCTGAAGGCATATATGGTAACGACGATCGGATCGTTTCGGATTTCAAGGGAACCAAATCCCATTGATGCGATTTAATCTATGAAACAGAATATATTATTTACCTGCGCAGGAAGGCGAAATTACCTGATAAACTATTTCAAGGAAGCCTTGAATGGTAAGGGATTGGTCCTTGCTGCAGATCAGGATCCTACAGCAGCAGCATTGATCGATGCTGACAAGGCTATTATATTGCCGAGCTTTTCCGAAAGTCATTATTTGGACGCCTTGCTTAAAGCCTGTTTGGATAACGAGGTATCGGCCATAATCTCTTTAAACGACCATGAATTGCCTTTGCTGGCTGATAATCGAAAGATATTTGAAGACCAAGGCATAAGGATTCTTGTTTCCGACAGTGAAGTCATCGATATTACTTATGACAAATGGAAAACACATAATTTCCTTATTTCAAACGGATTTAATTCTCCGAAGTCGTATCTCAATTACGAGGATGTAATTGCGGCCATTGAAGCGGGTGAACTTGACTTTCCAATTGTTG
>JABDPL010000317.1 GCA_013042825.1 Flavobacteriaceae bacterium
AGGTAAGTGGGTTTTACACCGCTTATTCCAAGCCCTCCGGATGCCAGTGTGCTTCCGGTTTCAAGTGGATTATCACTGGCATAATAGGCATATCTCACTTTAACATCAGGGTCAATGCTCCTGCGTACTTTTGAAGCAGCCTGGATTGCTTTTTGATAATGGGCGCCTTCCATTTCGAGACCAATGACATTCCAGGTAGATTCATGAAAAAATCTGAGCAATTCCCTATTTTGAAGCGAGGTGCCCAATACAGTTATCATTGAACCCTCATAGACATCAATTCCATAACCCTCAAAATCTTCCTTTTTCAACATATTTTCGAAGGGATAGTTATCTGCTGTGCCTTCAAAGATGTGAGCCGATGGAATCATTATATCACCTTTACCTCCTTCCAGAATTCCAGCCTTGCCCATAATGGAAATAGAGGCGATATTCAGGTGAATATTCCCGTTATTTTTTTGCAAGGGTTTCAATAATTCATCAATGGTTTCGTAGGCCTGCTCTCCAAAAGCATAATCCATGACGAATATAACAGGATTTTCCGAATCTTTTTCTTTTTTCGAAAGGTTTAATCCGGTTTTATCTAGATCGATCCTGGCCGTATCGAATATCTGAACATCAATGTTTGTGCCTGATTTATCATCAAGGAATATCATGCCTTCCTTCCGGGCAAGAGACTTAACTTTGTTTCTTAAGCCATCGTTGGAATTGTTGCTCAATTCTTCATAGACTTTGAAAATGTCCTTTTTCCCCAACAATGCGGGTAACGCTTTAGCGGCATATAAGGTATTCATAACGCTGTGCAAGTTTGCGCTGATGATATGAATTGGCCGTTCAATCAGCCCCCTGGCATTGATCTCTGTTTTGATCATTTCTGCCCATGCTTCGCCATGGATATGATGGCCCAGTCGTTCCCTCAATACCGGGCTGAAGGTCACCGTTCGCTTTGTGTTATTTATCTTCTCTTCAATGGCCAACTTGCCCAGCCAATAGATGATTTGCAGTAAACGGTCGGGTTGATCCTGTGCTGCAAATTTGGGGTAAAGCTGACTGATTTCCTCGAAGGTTCGCCCGAGAATATTTCCTACATGGGTTATCGCAACCTCGCGTTCATTCTGAGTTGGCTTTTTCCCGGAGATAACCGCCTTCTCAAGCTTAGTCCAGTCTCTAATCGTATGTCCGCGATCATTGATCAGTACTCTATTTGCTATTTTATGAGACTCGATAAACATGAAGGTGAGATGGGTCAGAATATCATATATCTCCGATCTTCCCCTGGTTATTTCAATATTCATTTGCTCATCGTCAATGCGATAGCAGTTGCGCCGGCGTTTACGCGGGATGATTGGCTTGAAATGGGAACTGCCATAACCCTCGTCGCTGGTTAGGTTTATAAACCGGCATTCTTCAATGCCTCTCGGTAACCGGTCAATCACATAAAGCAGGCCGTTTAGTTCGCCTTTTTCCTCGGCAATCGATCCGTAAATCTCAGGGCGAAGAGACAATAGGCCCTCTCGAAGGGTTTCTCCCGAAACTCCCATAGGCTTGTAAAAGCCACGGTTAAATAAATGACGCATGGTAATGTACATACGCTCAATAGCACTTGTACTTTCCTGCGCTCTGTTCCGTCCGAGAAGCTTTTTACTCATCTACTTGATTTAGGTATTAAAGATACATTAAATCACTAAATTCGAGTCGTGCAATGCTTTGGCGATTGCGCGGTCGTTCGCTAATCTGGGCACCTTATTCTGACCGCCAAATTTTCCAATAGACCGCATGTATTCATTAAACCCATTGCGCTTTACCCTGGTTATTTTTAGGCCCTGCAGGATGCGCCCTTCTATGAGGTCGGCATAATAACTGTTTTGTTCCTGAAGGGATTGATCAACAAGGGCGGCAAATCGTTTTATGGAATCGGGTTCCTGCTCAAATTCGATCAACCATTCGTGATAAGGCAAACCACTGTCTGGATTGATTTCAGGGGCTACTGTGAACTCCGTAATGATGGCCTGTTCGTCTTTTATCCCTGCCTGTACGGCTTGTTCTACCTCTTTGCCTATCACATGTTCACCAAAAGCCGATATGAAATGTTTGATTCGTCCTGTTACTATTATCCTGAAAGGGTCAAGGCCGGTAAATTCGATGGTGTCACCAAGATTATATGCCCAGAGGCCCGCATCTGTAGAAATGATCATGACATAGTTAACACCCATTTCCACATCCTGTAGTCCGAGTCTTTTCGAATTTTCCTCAAAGAATTCATCGGCTTTAATGAATTCGTAGAATATTCCGGAATCCAGCAAAAGCAACATCCCTTTCTCATGTTGTTTGTCCTGAAAAGCAAAGAACCCTTCGCTGGCCGGATAGAGTTCGATGCTGTCGACATCCCGGCCGATCAGGTTTTCAAATTTGGCACGATAAGGTTCGTAATTAACACCCCCATAAATGAACAGTTCAAATCCGTTAAACAATTCACCGATAGTTTTTCCGCTGCGTTCTATCAGCTTTTCAAAATACATCTGAATCCATGACGGAATCCCGCTAATCACCGTCATATTCTCTTCAATAGTTTCTTCAACTATAGCATCAACCTTGGTCTCCCAATCAGGTATACAGTTGGTTTCCCAACTTGGCATTCGGTTTTTCTGAAGATAGCCGGGTACAAAATGTGCTACTATCCCTGAAAGCCTGCCAAGCTTGATCCCGTTTTTTTCATCCAATTCCGGACTTCCTTGAAGAAAGATCATCTTTCCGTCAACAAAGCGGGTATTGCCCGTTTCATTGATATAACAAAGCAGTGCATTTCTGGCAGCATTCACCTGATGCTTTATACTTGTCCTGGTGATCGGGATATACTTGGCTCCTGAGGTGGTTCCTGATGTTTTGGCGAAATAAATCGGTTTGCCCGGCCATAGAATATTCTTTTCACCGGCTACAACTCGGTCAGCATAAGGCCGCAGGGCCTCATAATCCCGAACAGGAACGCGCCTGATGAAATCCTGATGCGTCCGAATCCCGGAAAAATCATGATCCTTTCCAAATTGGGTGTTCTTTGCAGATTCTATAAGGTATTGAAATGTTCTTTTTTGGGTACTGATGGGGTTCGACGCCCATTTGTAAATCTTCCTTGTTATGTATTTAGCAAAAGGTTTTGCTACAATGGATTTGAGTGATGCCATAAACCTAAGCTATTCGAAATCTATAAATGTCATGGGGTCAACAGGATAGCCGTTGCTCCATAATTCAAAATGTAAATGTGGGCCGGTAGACCATTCTCCGGAATCTCCGGAAATTGCAATAACCTCTCCGGCTTTTACCAGATCTCCCTGCTCTTTAGTCAATGAAGAGTTGTGTTTATAAACCGTTAGCAGGCCATCGCTGTGCTCTAAAAGGATAACATATCCGGTCTGGGATGTCCATTCTGCAAAAATCACCGTACCATCTGCAGCTGCTTTTACAGGTGTGTCCTTTTTTACGACTATATCAACAGCGAAATGCTTCTTTTCCGGGTCATATACTTCACTGATTGTACCGGTTACAGGGGGAAACAGAACAAAATTAACCTTGGTTGTTGCAGATTCAAACAGGTTGTATTTGTCTTCTTTGTCGACCCGCTCCCTCAGCAATGAATCAGCCCTGGACGGATCAGGAACTGTTGCATTTGCCTGGGCATTGCTATCGACTATTACGGAGTCCTGATTAAACTCAACAGCGGTTATTTCTCCGGTTAGAATCTTCCGAATCGATTCGTAATAGCGTTCATTCATAACTATGACCTGTTGTAATGAATCGGTTTTAAAGTTCAGTTCTGTTGCCTGTTTCTTAAGAGCCGTTGATGAATAGCCAGGAATATACTCGCGTAAAGGTGTAAAGGCAATCAACAGTATAGTGCCGATCACCAAAAAGACGCCTGTTAAAGAAACAATAACAAACACATTCAAACGGGTTAATTTGATGGCAAAGCGCTCTTCAAAGGTATCCTCGTTAAGAATGACCAGTCTATACTTGTGAAGTAATTTCTTCTTCAGATGTTTCTTCTCGCTCCTTTTGTCAGACATGACAGCAAAATTAAATAAAATCGAATCGTTTACCCTAAGTGCTAAACTTTTCTGTTTAACGATTTTATTAAAGTTTAATTATTAACTTTGTGGTTTAAACGGAATAATATGATGTTTTCTAATATTTTCCTTGCTCTTGGCCCATGGCAAATCGTTCTTATTGTCGTTGTGGTCCTTCTGCTTTTTGGTGGAAAGAAGATCCCAGAGTTGATGCGCGGTCTCGGAAGCGGAATCAAAGAGTTCAAGGATGCCAGTAAAGAGGACCCGGAAGAGGAAAAACCTCAGGAATAAAATCTAACAGCAATATCGAGATGACCAGTGCTTTTTAAGCGCTGGTTTTTTATTTGATCTTGATCGACCTGATTATGGATTCAAGTTCAAACATGTGGTTGCGTTTCTCAACTGAAGGCGCAAAGGTGAAGCCCTCAGCTACAATAAGACGGTCATTGAGCTTGTCCTCAATTATATAATTGATAAAAGGCCCTGCCATGAAGGCGTTTTTAACCTCCCAGGTGCTCCTCGTGACGCGAGTAGGTTTGTTGTCTATTATCGTATTTGAGAAAAATGGAGTATATGC
>JABDPL010000322.1 GCA_013042825.1 Flavobacteriaceae bacterium
CGGTAAACCCGGCCAGGATACTACGTGTCCGGTTTTTATTCATACTCTGAAATATCTCTCTCCAAAGGTCAATATCAAACATGGGCTTCAGATGCTCTCACTTGTTCAACTAATTTATCTTCCATGATCACCCCATCGCGAAGACGAACAACACGTTTACACATGCCTGCTATATCTTCTTCGTGAGTCACGATCAATAATGTCTTGCCCTCATCATTAAGCTGCTGAAGGAACTCCATGATCTCATATGAAGTCGTTGTATCAAGAGCTCCTGTAGGTTCATCGGCCATCAATAACTTAGGATTAGCCGCCAGGGCTCTTGCAATGGCTACACGCTGTTTTTGCCCACCAGACAATTCACTCGGCAGGTGATGGGCCCAATCAAGCAAACCAACCTTATCGAGATAAAACCTGGCTTCTTTCTGTCGTTCTTTTCGCTTAAGACCCTGGTAATACAGTGGAAGTGCAACATTCTCCAGGGCATTCTTGTAATTTATCAAATTGAAAGATTGAAAGATAAACCCCAGAAACTTGTTTCGGTAATTCGCAGCTTTTCGTTCGGTGAGATCTTTTATAACAACATCATCCAGGGTATATTCACCTGAATCGTATTCATCAAGGATACCTATAATATTAAGAAGGGTAGATTTTCCTGATCCCGATGATCCCATAATAGCGACCATCTCGCCCTCTTTGACGTCAAGATCAATCCCCTTAAGAACATGTAAACTAGAATCGCCAATTGGATAGGACTTATGAAGATTCCTGATCTTAAGCATAGTTAGTGATGTTTAGTGTATAGTCAAACTAACCGATATTAGTTAGACTGTAAAGGTCCAATTTTGTTACAAACAAATGTCTAATAAAATGTTAAATTCAGCTCGAATGTCTGTATTTGCGATAGATAATAAATAATAGCCCCCCGATAAGCAAATACGGAAAAATCATCAAATATTGAATGCCGTTATTTACACTTTTACCGATGTCCTGATTTTCTCCACTTTCAAGCACCGCGCGGCACATAGCACACTGGGCCTCCAGAAGAACCGGATTCAGCGTGACAATCAACACTATTAAGATCAATCGCAGTTTCATGCTATGTGTAATAAGGAGAAATCATAATATAAACCAATACCCCGGTTATCGCAACATATAACCAGATAGGAAAAGCAATTCTCGCCATCTTCTTATGCCGCTCAAAATCCCCGGTTATAGCTCTGATATAGGTTATTAGAACAAATGGAATGACAATTATGGAGAGCAAAATATGGCTGATCAGGATAAAGAAATAAATATAGCGCCACATGCCCTCTCCTCCGTATTTTGTTGAGTCACTGGTCATATGATAGATCACATACATCAGCAGGAATGCAATACTGAAAACTAGTGCAGTTTTCATGAGTCGCTCATGCAAAATCAGCTTTTTATTTTTCACAGCCCACAAAGCGATTATAAGCAGTATAGCTGTAAAACCATTTATAGTCGCATAAATAGGTGGCAAGAACATGAACGGGCCAACATCCGGGATCCTGATCCCGAATAATGCTGCCACCACAACAGGAATAGCTATCGATAGGATTACGACCCAGCGATTATACTTTTTTTGTGTTTTCGTATCGATCGTACTCATACTTATTCTTTCAATAGATCTGCAATGTCTTCTTTTATTTCCCTGATTTGATTCGGCGCATTCTCTTCATCCAAAGCGCGATAATAGATTATAGGATTACCAAAACCGTCGTAACGGGATCTTATTTCACCATTTTTATCGATAAGTGCAAACAAGCCCGAGTGTGAGAAATCACCGTCTTCATCCATTGTGGATGCGGCATAGAGATTAAAACCTTCATTGGATAATTTAAGTATATCAGATTTCTCCCCTGTTAAAAAATGCCAGTTCGGATGTGATACCCCATATCGCTCGGCATAAGCCTTTAAGACTTCAGGAGTATCTATATCGGGAGTAATGGTAAAGGAAGCGATCCCGAAATTAGGATTTCCGAAGAATTCATCCTGGATCTCGACCATACGCCTGTTCATTATCGGGCAAATACTCGGGCAGGTTGTAAAGAAGAACTCCACCACATATACCTTCCCTTTGAAATTGTCGTTCGAAATGGTATCCCTATTCTGATTGATGAATTCGAAGTCAGGAGCTTTGCCAATTACCTCCAGATCGGCCGAGCTGAACCTGGCTACGATTTCAGGAACAGCCCAGATACCAAACACCAGGATAATGAAGGCAATGCCTACATAGGAATAATTAGTTTTCTTCATTTGATTTTAAGTCATCTGCCCTTCGCGAAGAGGAATCGAAATTTCCCTTGCGTTTCTGCCTGTATTCGGTAAACAAGATTCGCAAATCATCGCTTAATTTATTTTTGAGTTCAGCCACTTCTATGCTGTTATAATGATATAAGGGATAAACCTGCGCCTCCTTTTTGAGTTCACTTTTATTCCTGTCATCCAATCGGCCGCGTTGCATAAGGTCCTTATCGATGATAAAAATTCCATCGAAGGAATTGTCCGCTTTTAATTCGGAACCTGTCAGGAGTCCATTAAAAATCCGCTCTGTCTCCTCTTTGCCGGCCTTGATAAAATTCCAGTAGGTGAGCTCATCATACTGATAGAGTTTTTTCTTTAGTTCCTCAATTGATCTGTCGCTCTCTTCTCCTACCAGCCCGATGATCTGAAACCTCTTAAAACCCCTGAACTTGTCATAAACCATTTCTTTTACATTCAATGCTGAAGTCGCATTCTCTAATGGATCTTCACCAAGAAAAAGCAGAATTGAAATATTATCATAGAAATCAAGCTCTATTTCATCTTCCGGTAATACGTTGGTGATATCCTGAACAGGTCCGTGAACGATGTCAAGGCTGTTGTAGTTGTGGGTCGATGGGTATAAAAACAAGAGAAATATGACCGGTAACAGGAAAAGAATTGCCAGAATAACAGGCTTTTTTGCGCTAGTCCATTTCATTGTGCAAAAATAAAAAAGACGGTTGTAAAAACCGTCTTTAATTATTTATAATTAACTGTTAAATTCGTTACTATAATTTGATAAGGCGTTTGGTTTGAACGGCTGTTCCATTCGATACCCTTAACAAATATATGCCTGCACTCCAGGCATTTATATCAATGGCTGAATACATCTCGTCCAGATCAGCAGATAAAATTTCTTTTCCCAATACATCATAGACCTCCAGTCGAGCACTCTGAGCATCGTTAAATAAGATTATTCGCAATTCATCCTTTACCGGGTTTGATCCTAGAGAAAAAACTGAATTATATGAATCATCCAGGCTTAAAGTAATATTCCCGGTAACATTGTCGATCTGCATGGTGCCATCAATAACATCCCCTATATATGCAGCATTAGCACTGCTTAAAATCCGCATTTCCTCGGGCTGCTGTAAAACCTGTGCTATCGAGGCCGAACCACTAATTACGGTGAAATCGGACTCTAGAATTGGAATTTCAACAGAAGTCCATCCCGCACTAACGGTTACAGCCACTGCGTTGGTGGTACTTATTCTTGTGTTCCCGGGTCCTCTGACCGCGATACGAAAATCAAGGTCGCTATTCAGAACATTTGCGTCGAAGGAAATCGATTCATAAACCGATAAATCTGTCTTCCATTGATCTCTGTTGAAAACGATCATCCGGCTTCCTGCTCCACCCCCATTTCCAGTAGTGACATATTGCAAATAATCTCCGGTTGGTCCACCTGAAGGATTCGTTACCTGTGACTGAGCCGGTCCTCCAACTTGCCAACTATCTAACGACCCTTCAAAATCGTCCTGAGCATTTAGCACAGCCGTCGAAAGGATTGAAAGGATTGATAAGAGTAATAGCTTTTTCATAATGATTTTGCTTTCATTAAAGATACTTAAAAAAACAAGAAGAAAAATGTCAAAACTTTTGTACAAACATTCATTTCACCGGTTTTAAATGCTATCAGTTCGTCGTTCTGTAAGGAGCAAAAAAAAGACGGTCTTTTGAACCGTCTTGAGATATGTATACATTATTATTAAAAGTCGCGTTTTATAAATTCTGTAGAATATACACTTTCAATATATCCGCCTTCCTGAAGTAGTATAAAAATCAAATAACATATAAGGAAGATCGCTGTCCAGACCACCAGCCTTCTCAACCACTTTGTTTCATCCCTCATGTGCATGAAATCCCAAGTGATATAATATGCTTTTACGATAGTTAAAACGATGAAAATCAGATTAAGTGTCTTGAGATAAACAAAGGGTGAAAGCACGATATTCGCCAGTGTTGACAGGAAGCCCCCTTCGAAAGGAGTGAACAGCGGACTTGTCAAGGCCTGAGGCTTATAAATACCCAGTACTACCTCAACTAAGGTAACAATAGAAAGCAAAATGAGCACTGCCCAGATCTTTTGGGTATTCGACTTGAACTTTAACAGTCCCCTTAATATTTCCAGTTTATGTGCGTGGGCTTCAGCCATGAATTATCATAATTAGGGTTAAACAAGATAGAAAAAGGTAAATACAAAGACCCATACCAGGTCTACAAAGTGCCAATATAAACCGACTTTCTCAACCATTTCATAATTTTTTCGGCGTTCGTAGGTTCCGATTATAACATTAAAGAAAATGATGATGTTTATAACAACTCCGGAAAATACGTGGAATCCGTGGAATCCGGTGATGAAGAAAAAGAAGTCTGCAAATAACGGCGACCCGTATTCGTTTGCACGGAGATTCGCGCCTTCAACAACAAGCTTTCCGTTATTTTTTATACGAGTTAAGGACTCCTCTCTCGACAATACTGTTTTTTCACCTTCATCTGTGAGTTCCTGGGTCCTGACCAGGATATTCGGATTTGCCTCCAGTCCCGTGATCACCTCTTCCACGGTATAACTTGGCAGAGTTCCTTCTGAATCGTACCAGACACCCACTTGTTCTGTTTGCTGAACCCGCTCACGTTCACCAACAATCGCAAAATCAGCTATGGCTACGCGTTTTCCATCGGTATCAACAAACTGCAAAATATTTCCGCCGTCGGTTTGAACAGCTCCATAATCCCCTTTGATAAATGTAGCCCATTCCCAGGCTTGTGAACCCACGAAAATCAAACCACCGATGATTGTTAAAAACATGTAGAGAATAACCTTATTCTTCATCATACGGTGTCCCGCATCAACGGCCAATACCATAGTTACGGATGACATGATCAGGACAAAGGTCATAAATGCCACATAGATCATCGGTGCCGGTTCGTGATAGAACGGAATATGAGTAAAAACCTCATCGGCTATTGGCCATGAATCTATGAATTTGAATCTCGAAAATCCGTAAGCCGCAAGGAATCCAGAAAAGGTTAAAGCATCAGAAACGATGAAGAACCACATCATCAGTTTTCCATAGCTTGCTTTCATGGGGCGGTTACCTCCACCCCAGGTACTGCCTTCGGTTCCGGTGCTTACTGCAGTAGTGTCCATAGACGATAGTTGGTTTTAGAGTTGCACAAAAATAATCATTTATTTTATCTAAAGAAATATAAAAAGAAAAACAGGTAAAGCCATAAAATATCAACGAAATGCCAGAAGGTTGAGGCCAGTTCAAACCCCAGCATTTGTCCCGCTTGATATTTTTGTTTAAAATGATTATAAATTACCACTACCAAAGCTATCAATCCGGCAATCACGTGCAGTATATGCAGTGCAGCGATCACATAAATATACGACATGGTTACATTACTCGATTCACCGGTGAAGTAATAGCCCGATGCAACAATTTGATTGAATCCCTGGACCTGGCTTATAATGAAAGTGATTCCCAGGACAAAGGTCAAGATGAGGAATGCGGTGGTGACCGAGCGATTACCGCTATTAAGGCTGCGCTTGGCCAGAAGGAGAGCAATACTGCTGATGACAATGATTATTGTACTTATCGTGAATGCCTGGGGCAATTGAAAATCTGCTAACCAGTCATCTCTTGAACTGCTGACGATAAAGGCACTTGTAATAGCCGCAAACGACATGATAAGGGAAATGATCCCGAACCATAACATCATCTTCTTAGCCCTAACCTTCTTTTGCTCCGGAGTCCCTTGAGTTAAATCCATATTATCTGAGGAATTTGTCTAATACGTAAATGATTTGAATTAAGGTTATATAAGAAACACTTGCCAGCATGAGCTGCCGTGCAGCTTTTGAAGTCATTTTTTTGAATAGCTGAAAAGCGTAATACAACATGAGCAAGCCGGCTCCGAATGAAATAATAGCTCCTACAACGGTCAATTGTAACCTGCCGGTTATGCCAAAAACCGGGACAATGGAGACAATAATGGTCCAGACCGTATACAATATAGCTTGCATTGCCGTGGCCTTGTCCCGCTTTCCTGTTGGCAGCAGGTTAAATCCGGCTTTTTGGTAATCTTCATGCAGAAACCATCCTATGGCCCAAAAATGCGGGAATTGCCAAAAAAATTGAAGCATGAATAGCATACCGGGTTCAATTCCGAATTCGTTTGTTGCGGCAACCCATCCCAGCATGAATGGAATGGCCCCGGGAATAGCACCCACGAATACGGCGAGTGGAGTAACCGTTTTCAACGGTGTATAGGCGCTCGTATACAAAAAGATAGATACCGCACCGAACATAGCCGTTTTGGGGTTTATCACATATAATATTCCAATCCCTGCCAGAGTCATGATGCTCGCCAGTATAAAAGCAAATCTAACCGACATACGACCAGCCGGAATAGGCCGGTCTTTGGTACGCTCCATCAATGCATCATAATCACGTTCGATGATCTGATTGAAGACGTTTGATGCCCCTACCATGCAATAGCCGCCGATAGCCAAAAGCAACAAGATGAAAAAATCGATCTCCTCTGCCCCGAGAAGATATCCCGCAATAGATGAGAACACCACACTAAGGGATAGCCTCATCTTAGTGACTTCCTTGAGATCCTTTATATTTATGCTGAATGAATACGTAGGCTTTACCGTGCTCGACATCATTTCAATTAATATGGCCTTTCTTTAGCGAGTGCAAAGATACTTGATAAATCGAACAACAACAATTTGTGAAATGGCTTATTTTTATTTCCTGAATATATCAAGAAAGGATTCCTTAATTTTAATCGTTTATAAAAAATAACACCAAATGAAAACATGTCTCAGGATTATTGCTGTCTTATTATTTTTTGCTCCACTATGGACCTCGTCGCAGAACATGGATGATGTAAAAATTGAAACTGTTCAACTATCTGATCAAGTTTTTATGCTGCTTGGAAGAGGAGGTAACATAGGTGTCTCCGTTGGTGAAGATGGCGTTTTTGTTGTCGATGATCAGTTTGCACCGCTCAGCGATAAGATACTTACTGCGATCAGGACACTTAGCGATCAGCCGCTGCGATTCCTGGCCAACACACACTGGCATGGTGACCATACGGGTGGTAACGCCAATATGGCTAAGGCCGGGGCCACCATAATGGCGCACACTAATGTCAGGAAACGGCTTGTGGAAACCCCTTTGCGGGATAATTCGCAAAGGCCAAAAGAGGCCCTTCCTGTAATTACATTCAACGATATGGCAAATCTTTATCTGAACGGCGAGCATATCGCGTTTTTCCATGTAGATAATGCACATACCGACGGAGATATCATGGTTTATTTTTCATCAAGTAATGTACTTCATACAGGTGACAATTACTTTAGGGAACGATTCCCTTACATCGATCTTAACTCGGGAGGAAGTATAGAAGGCTATATCGCTGCTGTTGAACGCGCGCTTATGGTAATCGATGAGGAGACCAAAATCATTCCGGGTCATGGCACCGTTTCGAACAAAGCTGAGTACAAATCTTTCCTTGACATGTTGAAATCGATGCGAGACGCTGTAAAAAAACATATGAAAGCTGGAAAAACAGAAGAAGAAATAGTCTCAGACCGGTCAATAACCCAGTTTTACGAAGATAAGGGCTATGGCAGCGGCTTTATAAACGGTGAACGCTTCAGGCG
>JABDPL010000018.1 GCA_013042825.1 Flavobacteriaceae bacterium
GGGGGAGGTTCCTCAGGAGGAGGCTTTGGCGGCGGCGGTGGCGGAAGCTGGTAATAGGCAATTCCGTACTAATTTGTCGATACCAAAATCCTTTTTTGAAACCGTTTATTATCCCTATATTTATTTCCATAAATCCTTTAAAAACTCCATTGATATGAAGCAAGTAAAAATTTTAACCCTGGCTTTGCTGTTGTTAATTTCATTTTCCTTCCTTTCTTTTACCGATGATGATGATACTCCTACTACGAATAGAGGAGATGATGATTCCAGCCAGAATTGTCATACCGAATGGGAGTGGGTATGGGTGTCAACTGGCGGAATCGGATTCGGCACCTTTATTCCTGTTACTATTGAAGTGTGTGACTAGAAAATACATCTCTAAATCATAAAGATTTAATTCTCTGGAATTATCGGAAACCATTTGATTTCAGACTCGATTGTATTCATTTGTTGATCTTGTCATGGTTGGTATTGGTTTGAGTTTGGTCGCTCAATATTTATTTGAAATAATAGGATCAGAACGCTGTATTTCTTAACTTCATTACATGAATTCTGGTAGTTGAAGATATAGGTACTCTTCCTTTGATATAATACTTCAAATCCAATACTCTTGAAATTAAAATCTCTATGTTATAATGGTTTTAGCGTTTTCTTCATAGGAGTCACTTTCCTTTTCATCAACCAAACATTCGCTCAATCCGATCAGCGTCCAACCATTGCATCCGGCGAACTCACTGAAAAAATAGACCTGGATGGAGCACTCGACGAAGCGGATTGGAAAAATGCTCCGGTTTTAAGCGATCTGCTCACAACGGTACCCATTGAGAAAGGGAAACCTTCATTTCCTACCCTGGTTAGAGTCATTGCTGATGAGCGCATGATTTACATCGGGATCGACTGCAAGGACTCCAAACCTGAGCGAATCGTTAAATTTTCCAAGATCAGGGATGCCGATATCGAAGAGGAGGATCATATCAGGCTGGTACTTGATCCTTTCATGGATGGCCAGTCTGGATTTGTCTTTGCCGTTAATGCCTATGGCGCCCGCTATGATGCCCTGGTCTCGAACAGGGGAGAATCTGAGAATGAAGATTGGGATGCCGTCTGGAACGCCAGGACCCTGATTTACGACGGTGGCTGGTCGGTGGAAATCGAACTCCCCATACAAAGTATCACCTATAAAAAAGGCCTAACCGAATGGGGGTTCAATATCGAACGACGCATTCAGCGCAACCTTGAAACCATACGCTGGGCCAATGTGCAAAGGGATCAGTGGCTTACACAAACCAGTCGCGCCGGTATTCTCACGAATTTACCCGAATTCAATTACGGACTGGGCCTCAACATCAGACCATCTTTGGTAACCGAATTGAATAAGGCCGGCGAAGATGAACCGACCGATTTTAATTTTGATGGAAGTTTAGATGTTAACCAAAGATTGAGTCCGAATGTTCTGGCCACTTTAACGGTGAATACCGATTTTGCTGAAACCGAGGTCGATACAAGGCAGACCAATCTTACCAGGTTTCCGCTGTTCTTTCCTGAAAAACGCACTTTCTTTCTTGAAGGTTCAGACATTTTTGAGTTCGGCTTCGGAACAGGACGAAGTACGGTTCTTCCATTCTTCAGTCGCAGAATCGGCCTCATAGACAACAACGAGATCCCGATAATCGCCGGTGTAAAAATGAATGGTCGTGTAGGTAAAACCGCTTTCGGCGGGCTTGGTATTCACACCAAAGAGACCGAAACTCCAGACGAGACTTATGATGCATCCACTATGGGTGTAGTACGGGTAAGGCGTAACATTCTCAAAGAGAGTTCCTTCGGAATCATAGGATCAATAGGCGATCCCCTGGGGCGAAATGGCAGTTGGATGTCAGGAGCCGATTTTACCTATCAGACAACACGGTTCAATGGTGATAAAAACTTTATTGCCGGTATCTGGGGTATGTATACCGGCCGTGAGGACTTGACGGATGACAGTTCTGCATTTGGTTTTAAGGTCGACTACCCAAATGACAGATGGGATGCAGCCTTAGTATATTCTAGGATTGGTGAAGACTTTGATCCATCCCTGGGATTCGTTCCGCGTAAAGGGATTGAATACTATCGCATAGGTACAACTTTTGCGCCTCGACCGAATTGGCCCTGGCTAAGACAAATGTTCAACCAATTATTCGTAACCTATATCAAGACCCTTAATGGGCCGTGGCAGTCATACAGCATTTTTACAGCACCTATCAATTGGCGCCTCGAGAGTGGTGAGCGCGTTGAATTCAATATAAGACCGGCCGGTGAAAACTTATTAGTTCCTTTCGAAATTGCCGATGGCGTTGAAATACCGGCTGGTGAATACAACTTTATGAGATACCGGCTTGAAGCTGAGATCGCTGCTAAACGAAAACTCAACGGACAAATTTCCTGGTGGTTTGGATCCTTCTACGAAGGAAATCTGGATGAGATAAGACTGCGGTTAAACTGGAATCCCACACCTTTACTGGGTTTTGAATTCAGCGGACTGCATAATTCAGGGCGACTGCCCTGGGGCGATTTCGATCAGACACTCGCCGGCTTACGGGTGCGTTTCAATGTTACCTCAGATCTCCAGCTGAACTCCTATATGCAGTATGATACCGATAGCAGAAACCTGGGCATCAATGCAAGAATTCATTGGATTTTTTCCCCCTTAGGTGATGTCTTTTTTGTTTTCAATAATAATTCATTTAACCAGCCATCAAATGGCTGGCAATTGCAGACCCGGCAATTTCTGCTAAAGATCCGGTATAACTTCAGATTGTAACCGCTTCCTGCTTAATCTTTTCAAGCTTAACCGTAAAATGCCTCATAATAGGCGCCTCGTCTATAATTCTATACCCGCGTTTGGCCTTACTTCGGGTATCATAAATCGCCTTGATTACAGCAGCGACATAGCGCATATGATTCAGCGAATAGGTGCGTCTTGGAACGGCAAGCCTAACGAGTTCCAGTTCTGGATAGCGATTCTTATGGGTAAATGGGTCGCGATCGGCCAGGATCGTTCCGATTTCCACACCGCGAATACCTCCAATGATATATAGCTGAATAGCCAGGGCCTGCGCCCTGTACTCATCTCGCGGGATATTGGGAACGAACTTATTTGCATCAAGGAAAATGGCATGACCGCCAAAGGGCTGTTGTACAGGCACACCATATTCGACCAGTTGTTCTCCCAAAAAAGCTACTTGCTTAATTCTTGAGTGTAAATAGTCGAATTCCGTAGCCTCATCCAATCCTACCGCTAAAGCCCCCATATCCCTGCCATTAAGCCCACCATAGGTCTTAAAGCCTTCAAACATGATATTATATACCGTGGCTTTCTTGTAAACATCCTCGTTATTCAAAGCGATAAATCCTCCCATATTCACGAGTCCGTCTTTCTTGGCGCTCATGGTCATACCATCGGTATATGAAAAGAATTCTTTTACGATCGTCTTTATGGACTTGTTCTCATAACCAGCTTCCCGTGTTTTTATGAAATAGGCATTTTCTGCAAACCTGGCAGCATCGATCAACAACGGAATTTTGTATTTCTTACAAAGTCCTGATACCACCTTTATATTTTCCATGGAAACCGGCTGGCCCCCTGCAGAATTGCAGGTAATGGTAACTATTACGAAGGGAATTCTATCCTTCGTATTCCTACTTAATACGTCTTCCAGTTTATTCAAACAAACATTGCCTTTAAAGGGATGATAGGTCGTTGTATCGAAAGCCTCATCAATTGTACAGTCAACAACAGAGGCTTTCCTGAATTCTATATGTCCTTTCGTGGTATCGAAGTGTGAATTACCCGGAACAATGTCACATTTATGAACCAAAACAGAAAACAGTACATTCTCGGCGGCACGGCCCTGGTGGGTTGGTAAAAAATGTTCAAACCCTGTGATCCGTTTTACGGTTTCCTTCAGCTTTAAATACGATTGAGAGCCCGCATAGCTTTCATCGCCTACCATCATCTCAGCCCACTGCTTATCGCTCATGGCCCCCGTACCCGAATCGGTCAAAAGATCTATAAAAACCTTATCTGAACTGAGGTTGAATAAATTGTAATCGGCTTCCTTTATCCAGCGTTTCCGCTCCTGAATGGTTGACGGCCTGATATATTCGACCATTTTAGTCTTATAGGGCTCGGCATATGGGAGATTCATCTTGCACATTTTTTACAAAGTTAGATGCTGTGGATTCATAGCCTATGATATAAATCAGTGCAATGAAATTAGAGGGGAAGTGATGTTTTGATAGAATTGGTTCGTATGATTAAAGTCATTTCATTTTGCCTTTTAAATTTTGACCTTTGCAAGGCAAAAAAAGAAAGACATGGCAGTTGTACGAACCTGGGCAGAACCCTACAAGATAAAAATGGTTGAACCGGTATTTATGTCAACAGAGGCTCACCGTAGAAAAGCAATTGAAGAAGCCGGTTATAACACCTTCTTACTCAAATCTGAAGATGTCTATATCGATTTACTTACCGACAGTGGCACCTCAGCCATGAGCGACCGGCAATGGGCCGGGCTTATGCTCGGTGACGAGGCTTATGCCGGAAGTCGCAATTTTTATAACCTCGAGGAGGCAGTTACCAAATATTACGGTTATAAGTATACTGTCCCAACGCACCAGGGTCGTGGAGCTGAGCATATCATTTCACAGATCCTGATCAAGGAGGGCGATGTCATTCCCGGAAATATGTATTTCACTACCACAAGACTTCACCAACAACTCGCCGGTGGAAAATTTGTCGATGTCATTATCGATGAGGCCCATGATCCCGAAAGTGATTTCGAATTCAAGGGTAATGTCAACCTCAACAAGCTGGAAGCGCTTATCAGGGAAGTGGGCGCGGAAAGAATACCTTATGTAGCCATTGCAACAACGGTCAACATGGCTGGCGGACAGCCCATATCATTGGCTAACCTCAGGGCGCTCAGAAATCTTACAGACAAATACGGCATCCGGATCATTCATGATATGACACGCGTGGCGGAAAACGCTTACATGATCCATAGGCTTGAAGATGGCTATCGAGATAAAACCGTGGCAGAGATCGTCCTGGAGATCTGTTCACTAACCGATGGTGCCACCATGAGCGCTAAAAAAGATGCCATGGTCAATATTGGCGGATTTCTAGCCGTGAATGATTATGATATTTACGACCGGGCGCGCAATATGGTTGTGGTTTATGAGGGCTTGCATACCTACGGTGGACTCGCGGGAAGAGACCTTGAAGCGATGGCGATTGGCATATCGGAATCGGTTCAGGATGAGCACATGCATGCGCGAATAGGACAAGTTTACTATCTGGGCAGAAAACTTCTTAAAAAAGGCATTCCAATCGTAAACCCCATTGGGACTCACGGTGTATTCCTGGATGCTAAAAAATTCTTGCCGCATATTCCACAGGACCATTTTCCAGCCCAGACCCTGGCAGCCGAACTCTATCAGGAATCGGGAATTCGCGCTATGGAACGGGGTGTAGTTTCAGCAGGACGTAATAAGGAAACAGGAGAACATAATTATCCGGAATTGGAACTGGTGAGGCTAACCATTCCAAGACGGGTTTACACCCAGGCGCATATGGATGTTATAGCCGAAGCTGTTTGCAATGTTTACGATCGCAGGAATACCATAAAAGGCTTAAAAATGATCTATGAGCCACGATACTTGCGATTCTTCCAAGCCC
>JABDPL010000034.1 GCA_013042825.1 Flavobacteriaceae bacterium
ACTGACTTACAATGATCAGGTCTCCGTTAACATCCAGAAGGGAGCGGTTCATAACGCCATTGTCATCCGGAAATATCCGCAGATTGATGATCTTATTTGCCAGCCATTTGATATCTTCCGAAGAATCCTCATCAATGATACCGAGCAACACCAGTAAACCGGTTTTGATGTCCGCTGTTTTTGCACCATCAATGGTAACACTGCTTTCCGATACCCGTTGAACAACTGCCCGCATAATTTAAGATCTATCTGTAGGTTTCTTCATCGCCTTCCATGATCTGAAGATAACTTCTATATCGCGAAAAGGCGATCTCATCATTCTCGATCGCTTCCTTTACCGCGCATTTCGGTTCCTGAAGATGCAAACAATTGTTGAATTTGCAATGTTCCTTCATCTCGAAAAACTCGGGGAAATAATCCCCGATTTCATCTTCGTCCATATCCACTACACCGAATCCTCGTATCCCTGGTGTATCGATGATCTTGGCGTCAAAGCTAAGATCGAACATCTCGGCAAAGGTGGTGGTATGCTGGCCTTGAAGATGCTGCCCGGAGATCTCCCTGGTCTTCAGGTTCAATCCCGGCTCAAGGGCGTTAATAAGAGTGGACTTTCCCACACCGGAATTGCCCGAGAACATATTGACCTTTCCAATCATGAGGTCTTTTACCTTTTCAATGTTCTTTCCTGTTATAGCCGAAATTTCTATACATTCATAACCTATCTTCCTGTAGAGTGAGACCAGATCCCTGACCTCCTGCATCTCATCTTCATCATAGGTATCTGTTTTATTAAACAATAAAATGGCTTTTATGGAATAGGCTTCCGCAGTGACCAGGAACCGATCTATAAAACTGGTATAGGTTACCGGATTCTTGATGGTGACCAACAGGAAAACCTGGTCGATGTTACTGGCGATTATATGCGTTTGGGCAGAGAGCTTGACCGATTTGCGCACGATATAGTTCTTTCGCTCCTGTATGCGCCTGATGATGCCGGTTTCCTTATCGCTCTTGGTCTCCAGTTCAAAGTCAACAAAGTCGCCTACAGCGATGGGATTGGTACTTTTCAGGCCTTCAATCCGGAACTTGCCTTTTATACGGCAATCATAGACCTTACCGTTAAGAGTTTTAACGGTATACCAGCTTCCGGTTGATTTATAAACTTGGCCTGTCATGAACCATAACGAACTTCATCAAATTTAATCATTTATGATCTTCTCCTGGTGATTGATCGACTCCTGGTGGATAGCCTTGAACATCCGCAGTACAAATTCTTCACTTAGGTTACGCTCTTCACCTTGAAGGATCATCTTACCAAGGATCTCGTTCCAGCGTTTGGTCTGTAATACCGCCACATTATAATCTTTTTTTAAGGTTCCAATGTCATCGGCCACGATCATACGCTTCCCCAGCATTTCGATAAGTTGATGATCGATAACATCGATCTTGGTTCTAAGTGTATTGATCCTGTTATTGAATTCAGCAGCATCTCCTGTTTCTTTCCGAACCTTAAGGTCTTCCATATACTGTATCATGGCCGCAGGAGTGATCTGCTGGGCCGCATCGCTCCAGGCATTGTCGGGATCGTGATGGGTCTCAACCATGAGTCCGTCGTAATTAAGATCCAGTGCCGTCTGGCAAAGATCAAAAATGATGTCCCGATTCCCGGCTATGTGCGACGGATCAAGAATAAGTGGCAAATCAGGAAAACGATTCTGCAAATCGATCGCCAGCTGCCATTCGGGGTTGTTCCTGTACCTGGTTTTTTCATAGGTGGAAAAGCCCCGGTGTATCACGCCTATATTCTTGATATCAGCCTTATAGATGCGTTCTACGGCTCCGAGCCAAAGCGACAGATCGGGATTTACCGGGTTCTTGATAAGGACAGGCTTGTATGTACCTCTAAGTGCTTCGGCAATTTCCTGGACGATAAACGGATTCACCGTTGTCCTCGCGCCTATCCACAGCACATCAACATCATGTTCCAGGGCCAGGTCAACGTGATTGGCATTAGCCACTTCCGTTGTGATCATCATCCCGGTCTCTTCCTTGGCGCGCTGCAACCACTTTAACCCCAGTGCTCCTACTCCCTCGAAATTTCCGGGCCGCGTACGGGGCTTCCAGATTCCCGCCCTGAGAATGGTGGCGTCACTGTCCTTTAACTGGTGGGCAATTGTCAGAACCTGTTCTTCGGTTTCTGCACTGCAGGGTCCAGCAATTACCAATGGATGATCCAGTCCGAAATCATCTAACCATGTTCGTAATTCGTTTGAATTTTCCATATCAATTTTATTCTATTCCTTTTAATATTTTTTTGATGTAATTAGTGTTTTTCATTTCACTGTAGACACCATCAAAATCCTCCTGCTCCATCAGCTTCTTGAAATTTTCAAGATTGCAAATGTACTCATTTAATGTCTCAATGACATTGGTCTTATTCTGTCTGAAGATGGGTGTCCACATATCCGGCGAACTCTTTGCCAGCCTTACCGTGCTCTCGAATCCACTGCCAGCCATATCAAATATATCCCGCTCATTTTTTTCTTTTTCAATTACGGTCTTCCCCAACATAAATGAACTGATATGCGACAGATGAGACACATAGGCTATGTGTCTGTCATGGGCTTTTGGTTTCATATACCGAATACGCATGCCGAGTTCCCTGAAGATATCAAGTGCGGCCTCCTGCAGTTTGAATGCGGTTTCCTCAACTTCACAAATGATGTTGGTTTTCCCCCGGAAAAGGCCTTCAATAGCCGCCTCCGGCCCGCTGAATTCCGTTCCTGCTATAGGATGAGTCGCCAGAAAATTACGCCGCTTTGGATGATCTTTTACCACCTCGCAAATATCTTCCTTGGTCGATCCGACATCGATTACAAGGGCCTCATCGCCAATTCTATCCAATATTTGCGGAAGTATCTCAACAGTGCTATCAACCGGGATTGCCAGGATCACAAGATCTGCACGGCGAATATCAGCCATGCTAGCTGCTTCATCGATTATCCCGAGTTCGATGGCTCTCGACAAATGCTCCGCCTTATTGTCTATTCCAGAAATTTTTGATTCGGAATAGATCCGCCTCATGTCATTGGCCATACTCCCGCCAATCAAACCCACACCTATGATAAATATCTCTTTCATGTTATTTTATTCGCGCTATAGCTTCCTCGATCTGTTCTTCCGGGGCACATAATGATAATCGTATATAGCCTTCTCCGTTACTGCCGAAAATCGATCCCGGAGCCATAAAAATATGGTGGTTCTTGAGCATAATGTCGACAAACTCCTCCGACTTGAAATAATCGGGTAGCTTTGCCCAGACAAAGAGTCCGGATGTGTTCTTATCGAAACTCAAACTCAATCTCTCTGCAAAATCCCATACCAGTTCCCGCCTTTTTTCATATACACTGTTCAGGCTGGTATACCACAATTTTGAACAGTTTAAAGCTTCAATTGCACCCTTCTGAAGGCCATAGAACATCCCCGAATCCATATTGCTTTTAACCTTCAATATGTTCGCTATATGATCTTCCTGGCCTACGACCATACCCACACGCCACCCGGCCATATTAAAGGTCTTACTCAGGGAGTTCAGTTCGAGGCATATGCCTTTTGACCGGTTCACCTTTAATATACTTCTCGGGCTATCGGTTAGTATAAAACTGTATGGATTATCGTTCACCAGCAGTATATCATTGACCTTGGCAAAGGAAACCAGGTCATTAAAGAATTTGTATTCGGCCTGGGCCCCGGTTGGCATATGGGGATAGCTGATCCACATCAGCTTTACCCGGCTCAAGTCCATTTTCTGGAGTGCCATGATATCGGGAAGCCACTTGCCTTCTAGCTTCAGGTCGTAATATAAGGGTTCAGCTCCGATTAAATTTGCCACCGCGGCATAGGTGAGATAACCCGGATTCGGAACCAGTACCTGGTCTCCGGGATTCAAATAAGCCATCGAGATATGCATGATACCTTCTTTGCTTCCCATTAAGGGTAGTATTTCATTTTTCGGACTTAAGGATACCTGGTAATTCTCCCTGTAAAATGAAGCCATGGCCTCCCGAAGCTCAGGAATACCCTGGTAACTTTGATATTTATGAGCCGTTTCATGATCAAGGCTTGAAATCAATGCATTGATAACACGCTGTGGTGGCTGAAGGTCGGGGCTTCCTATGCCAAGATTGATCACGGGCATACCGTTGGCTATCATCAGGTTCACTTCCCGCATCTTGCGCGAAAAATAATATTCGTCAACCGTATGTAATCGCTCTGCTCCCTTCATCACTGTTTAGCGTTTTTATATTCACCCAAAACCTTGAAATGCTCTGCCATGATATTCAATACTGACTTTGCTTTGATATGATCATCATAGGAATCGAAGGTCACATCAACAAAAAAGGCATATTTCCAGGGGGTTTCGATCTTGGGCAGTGATTGGATCTTTGTAAGATTCAATTTGCAATCACTCATAACATTAAGCACTGTAGCCAGGCTACCCCGTTTATGGTCTAATTCAAACTTTAATGAGGCCTTATCGATTTCCGATTCCGGTATCTCATGATTCTCGCGCTTGAGGATCACGAACCTGGTCTCGTTATGTCTTATTGTCTGAATGCTTTCAGCAAGAATATCAAGCTCAAATAATTCGGAAGCCAGGGTGCTTCCAATCGCCGCAACTCCGCTTTTCTCATGCGCTCTGATCCGTTGGGCTACCTCAGCGGTGTCCTTATCCTCCACGAGTTTTATGTGCGGATAGGGTCTGAAGAATTCCTTACACTGAAGCAGGGCCATGGGATGGGAATAGACTTCTCTTATATCATCGATGCCTTGACCGGGTAAGGCCATCAAGTTATGCTGTATATCCAGATAGTATTCACCCACAATATGCAGTTCATGCTGATCGATCAGGGCGTAATTCGGAATGATTGATCCCACGATAGAATTCTCAATAGCCATGATCACCGCATCGCAGTTCTTTTGCATTAGGTGTTCAACCGCCCTGTCGAACGACATACATTCGACTAATCCAACTTCGCCGTCGAAATAGTCCCTGGCCACCAAATGGTGGAAGGATCCCTTAATCCCCTGTATAGCTACAGTTTTAATCATAAGCCATAAAAAAAGCCTCGACATATCGAGACTTGAAATTTCTATTAGGTTTGAATATTACATACCAAGTCTCGTTCCTTTAACTAAAAAAGAAATAAAACCAGTTATAATATGTAAAATTCAATACGTTACGCATATCTAGACGGCTAATGTAAATAATAATATGTAAAAACAAAATGGAATACCTTCATTTTTTGCGGTTTGACTTTACTAAATGGTTATTTTTACCCAAACTCTGGTTTTATGTCGATCGAAGTCACTAAAATTTCGAAATACTACGGAAAGCAAAGGGCTCTCAATGATGTATCCTTCAAGCTGGGTCAAAATGAGATCGTCGGTTTTCTCGGGCCCAATGGTGCGGGGAAATCAACCATGATGAAAATCCTGACCACTTACCTGAATCCCGATTCGGGAGTGGCTAAGGTGAATGCATATGATATTGAATCGGAAGCACGATCGGTTCAAAAATCAATTGGATATTTACCGGAGCATAATCCCTTATATACCGATATGTATGTTCGGGAGTATCTGAAATTTAACAGCAACATCTATAAGGTCCCGAAAGCAAGGGTCGATGAAGTTATAAATCTAACGGGCCTGCAGGAACAGGCACATAAACGCATCGGTCAGTTATCTAAGGGATACCGGCAACGGGTCGGGCTGGCCAATGCCCTGCTCCATGACCCGGAGGTGCTTATACTGGATGAACCAACCACCGGACTTGACCCGAACCAGATCCTTGAGATCCGCGATCTTATACGTAAGGTAGGGCAATCGAAAACGGTATTTTTATCAACCCATATCATGCAGGAAGTCGAGGCCATGTGCGACCGGGTGATAATTATTAACCAGGGCGAAGTGGTTGCCGATAAGCGATTGGAAGATCTGCGCGACCAGGATGAACAGGTGGTGGTGGTCGAATTCGATTACAGGGTTGAAGAAGCTTTTCTGAAAAGACTTCCGAAGGTAAAATCAGTAAAAAACCTCAATGGTTTTACCTATGAAATAAACTTCTCAACTCAGGAGGATATGCGTTCGCATGTTTTCGATTTTGCTCACGACAATGAGCTGAAAATACTTCAGTTATACCAAAGGAATGCCTCACTTGAAGATATGTTCAGGGATTTGACAGCTGGTCAGTCCTCAAAGATCAACTGACCGGTATAGAGCACGTCAACATCCACCAGCGGGGGAACATTTACGGAGATTAGATTTCCGGTACTCACCAATGCCCCACTCAGGCTCTGCTGCGGATTCACGATCATATCGTTGCTTCCCCGGTGAAATACCTCGATATGTTCTGCAAGCAGCGATTCGCCTTCGAAACGCCCATCGCCACTAAAAAAGCCAATGAAAAGGTTATTCACAGTACCTGTCAGAAAATATGAGGACCGGCCATTAGCAATTATCTGAACTGCATCACAATCCAGTTCCAGGCGAAAATCCCCAACATTAAAGCTGCCGGGCACATTAAAGTCTTCAGAAGTAAGGATAATATCATCATAACTCAACACCCCGGTAGAAGAAACCTCATACTGGGAGGAGTTCCGGATCTCGGTAAGCTGAGGGGCAGTAACATAAACCTGAGTTATGCCATACTCTCTGACCAGATTACAGGTGTTATTATCAGTTATGCGTAACTGATTCCCTGAAACCCTGATATCGATATCACTGACCAGATTTTTCCCTGTTCGAACCGTAACGTTGAACTCGGCACCCTGTGAAAGAATAAGCTCCACATCGCGATTGACAAAAATCCTTTCAAAATCTGCCACCTCAACCTCATATTCAACAATAGGGCCTGCCGTTTGTATGCAATCCCAGGCATTCTCCGAATTACAGCCGGACAACATAACCACTATGATAAGAATGTATATTGATCTCATTTATAATCGTATTCCTATTCCAAATTCAACAGCTTCGGCCTTGGCCGCATGAGATTTCAGGGTAATGGCCCCAAACCATTGATCACCGAAATACCGCTTCAGTCCTATACGCTGGTAAACCCTGCCCTCAAAATCGAATGGATAATAAATATAATATCCGAATTGGGTTACAATCGTAAGTTTATTTATGAATAATTCATGCCCCAGAAAAATCCCGACCCGCTTATAATCAGAATCTGGATCAACATTATCTTCAGGAAAGGCTATAGACTTAAAGGTGATAAGCTCCTTCAGGAAATTCGAAAAGAATATATCGGTTCCGGCCTGCAGGGCGCTTTTATGGTTTATGCGTTTGTCGGCATAGGCAGAGAATATATAAAACGGATATTGTCCCATGCCAACTACATCACTTTCATTGATGCCACTTCGGAATACAAAGTTATAACGCACAGCTTCAGTAAATTTCTCATCTGCGGTGAGGTCATATCGATATTCCTGGTCTTCCTCGTCTAAATTGTATATGATCCCAAGGCTTGCCGTAACGGAGTTTACACTTGTGTTTGGGGCTTTAACATTGGCATTGGAATAATGCACGGTCGTTAAACCCGCCTGAATACCAAACCTGTGAAACAATCGCTCTTTCCTGTACTTTAGCATGGCATAGGTACTGCTCATCAGACTTGAGCCGAAGGCATTGTTTTTTGTATTATTCACACGGTCGTAGGGATTGGATGTCCAACCCATGCCCTGTCCTATCCTGAACATCAGGTTCCTGTCAAAGAAATAGAAATTGAAATGGCCGTAGATGCCCAGATTATGGCCTAAGGCCTCTGTTTTAAGATCCTGGTAGCTCAGGGATATGCCATAGTCGGGGTAATTATACCGCTGATGCCAGGCTTCATCTCCAAAGGTCTTCTTATTCCATGCTACAATAAGCCCTTCAGGATGCCCTGTGATCAGGTGCAGGATCCCGTCGTTATGAAGTGCAATGTTTCCCTTGAAATAACTGACATCGACAGTGCTGGATTCCAGCAGGTCCTGAGCAGACAATTGCGTGAACCACAGACAAAGTGCAGCGGCAAAGAGATACCTCATCCGGTTGAATTGATGGCTCAAAGTTAAAAGAATTATTAAAACACCTCGGTAGCGATGGCTTTAATATTATCACTTCTGCCCATTGAATAATAATGCAAGACCGGAATTCCTGCCGCTTTCAGTTGCTTCGATTGGGCGATACACCATTCGATTCCCACCTTACTCACCTGGTTATTATCGGTGCATTTTATGACTTCCTTGATGAGTTCTTCCGGAAGGTCAACATTAAAGCGATGCGGGATCAGGTTCAACTGCTTCATGGTGGCAATTGGTTTCAGGCCAGGAATAATTGGTGCTGTGATCCCCGATGCCCGGCATTTCTCAACAAACTCGAAATACTTCTCGTTATCAAAAAACATCTGGGTGACTATGTAAGCCGCTCCTTTTTTGATCTTCTTTTTAAGAAAATGAATATCACTGTCTAAACTTGGGGCCTCGAGGTGCTTTTCAGGATAACCCGCCACCCCAACACAAAAATCGGTTTTATTGGTATTTAGCAAGGCCTCATCGAGGTAGTAGCCCTCATTCAACTGCTGAATTTGTGTGACCAGTTCACTGGCATAATGATGGCCTTCCTTTTCCGCCTTAAAATATATCTCGCTCTTCACCGGATCACCGCGTAGGGCCATAACGTTATTAATGCCGAGGAAATCCAGATCGATCAGAAAGTTCTCGGTGTCCTCTTTTGTAAATCCGCCGCAAAGTATATGCGGAATGGCATCGACCTCATATTTATTCTGAATGGCAGCACAGATACCTACTGTACCCGGACGTTTCCTCACCAGCTGTTTTTGTAGCAGTCCGTTCTCCATCTCCTTATAAACGTATTCCTCACGGTGATAGGTAACATCTATAAACGGTGGGTTGAATTCCATCAGCGGATCGATATTATCGAATATCGATTGAATATGCTGACCCTTTAATGGTGGTAATATTTCGAATGAAAACAGGGTTTTTCCGTTGGCTTTCTCTATATGTTCAGTAACTTTCATATGCAATTTTTATTCTGCTAAATTGGGGCTAAGCCATTTCCTGGCCTGTTCGATTGTAATTTGTCTTCTGCTGGCATAGTCGATCAGTTGATCCTCTTTTATCTTTCCCAAACCGAAGTACTTCGACTCCGGATGCGCGAAATAATATCCGCTCACGCTGGCAGCGGGCCACATGGCAAGGCTTTCCGTTAGTTCTACTCCTATCCGTTCCTTTACCTGAAGCAGTCGCCAGATGGTTTGTTTTTCCAGGTGGTCGGGACAGGCCGGATAACCCGGAGCTGGCCTTATACCCTTGTACTGCTCTTTTATCAATTGGTCGTTACTGAGGCTTTCACCCGAATCATCACCCCAGATTTCTTTTCTGATATATTCGTGCAGGTACTCTGCAAATGCCTCTGCCAGCCGATCGGCCAGGGCCTTTATCATTATGGCGTGATAGTCGTCGTGTTGCTCTTCATAGGATCTGGCCAGTTCATCAGTTCCAAAACCTGCGGTCACACAGAAGCAACCGATATAGTCTTCTATCCCGGAATCTGATGGGGCTATAAAGTCGGAAAGGGCAATATTCGGAACACCCGATCGCTTCTTTAACTGCTGCCGCAGCGTAAGAAAGCGGTCAGTTATATTTTGGGAATCATCATAGATCAGTATATCATCACCGGAAGCATTAGCCCTAAAGAATCCATGAACAGCCTTTGCCTGAAGCAGCTTTTCATCTATGATCTTAGCCAACATTTGTTGTGCATCTGCGAACAATTCGGTAGCCTGGGCACCAACGATCTTATCTGAAAGGATCGCCGGAAATTTGCCATGTAAGTCCCAACTTCTGAAAAAAGGCGTCCAGTCGATATAATCCTTTAAAACCTCCAGTTCCATGTCATCGATCTGATGAATACCAGGTTTTTTTGGTGTTGTGGGAGAATAGTCCTTCCAGTTCAAATCGATCTTGTTCGCACGGGCGTCTTCAAGGCTGAGGTAGTCTTTTTGCCTTGCTCGGATTAGAAACTGTTCCCGGAATTTATCATATTCCTGCCGGATACCTTCTTTATAGACCTGGTTGTCCTTCTGAAGAAGTTTTCCCAATACGGTAACCGCCCGGGAGGCATCATTCACATGAATCACGGTGTTTGAGTATTGGGGTGCGATCTTGACCGCAGCATGTGCCCTTGACGTGGTGGCGCCACCGATTAAAAGCGGGATATCAAAGCCTTCACGCTCCATTTCTTTCGAAACATATACCATTTCATCTAAAGACGGTGTTATGAGTCCGCTTAGCCCGATAACATCAACAGACTCCTGCCTGGCCGTCTCGATAATTCTTTCCGGGGGCACCATAACACCAAGGTCGATTATCTCATAATTATTGCAACCCAGCACCACACTTACGATATTCTTTCCGATATCATGAACATCGCCCTTAACTGTCGCCAAAAGGATCTTCCCTGCAGATTGGGTCTTCCGGTCTTTTTCCTCTTCTATAAATGGCCTGAGGTATGCCACAGCCTTTTTCATAACCCGGGCCGATTTCACCACCTGAGGAAGGAACATCTTCCCACTTCCGAAGAGATCGCCAACTACATTCATCCCGTTCATCAAATGACCTTCAATGACCTCAATAGGTTTTTTAACCTGCTGACGTGCTTCTTCAACATCTTCCACAATGAACTGATCTATACCCTTGACCAATCCATGGGTAATACGGTCCTGCAAAGGTTCATTTCGCCAGAGTTGTTCCTTTTTATCCTTTTCCGTTTTGGTTCCCTTAACCGACTCTGCAAAGGCTATCAACCGTTCGGTGGCATCATCCCTGCGATCTAACAGCACATCTTCGACAAGTTCTAGCAAATCGTCCGGGATCTCATCATAGACCTCAAGCATGGCGGGATTTACAATTCCCATATTCATACCATGTTGAATAGCATGATACAGGAAGGCCGAATGCATGGCTTCGCGTACCATCTGGTTCCCACGAAAAGAGAATGACACATTGCTCACACCGCCTGAAACCGAGGCGCATGGAAGGTTTTCCCTTATCCATTGGGTTGCCCTGAAGAAATCAACAGCATTTTTCCGGTGTTCTTCCATTCCGGTGGCTACCGGAAATATATTCGGATCGAAAATTATATCCTCCGGTGGGAAGTTGACCTTCTCCACCAATAAGTTGTAGGAGCGCCGGCAAATCTCAACACGCCTGTCGTAGGTGTCGGCCTGGCCTTCCTCATCGAATGCCATTACGATAACCGCGGCACCATAGCGCCTGATAAGTTTAGCCTGGCGAATGAATTCTTGTTCACCCTCTTTCAGGCTGATGGAGTTTACAACACTTTTACCCTGAACTACCTGCAGGCCGGCTTCTATAATCTCCCATTTCGAACTATCGATCATGATGGGAATGCGAGCGATATCCGGTTCTGAAGCGATAAGATTCAGGAATGTGGTCATAGCTTCAACACCGTCAAGCATGCCTTCGTCCATATTCACATCAAGGATCTGGGCGCCGCCTTCAACCTGGTCCCTGGCAATTTCAAGGGCCTCTTCAAAATTGCTCTCTTTTATGAGCCGCAAGAATTTACGGGAACCCGTTACATTGGTGCGTTCTCCTACATTAATGAAGTTGCTTTCAGGAGTTATAACCAGTTGCTCTAAGCCCGATAAGGTCAGGTATTTTTGGCAATCATTCCGACTCATACAGATTCAGCAAGAATTTTACGGGGTTTATATTTTTCAGCAAGCTCAACAATCGCTTTTATGTGTTCGGGTGTAGTCCCGCAGCATCCGCCGATAATGTTTATAAGCCCATGCTCAAAATAGCTTTCAAGACATGATTTCATCTCTTCCGCTGTCTGTTCGTATTCGCCAAAGGCATTTGGCAATCCCGCATTCGGGTGGGCAGATGTATAGAAATTGGTTTGCATGGCCAAACGCTTCATATAAGGTTCAAGTTGATCAGCCCCCAGGGCACAATTAAAACCTATGCTTAACAGCGGTGCATGCATCACAGACGTCAGGAAAGCCTCAACGGTCTGACCGGAAAGCGTGCGTCCGGAAGCGTCAGTAATAGTTCCGGAAACCATAATAGCCAGGTCAATGCCCTGTTCATCCTGCACCTCATCAATGGCAAACAAGGCTGCTTTCGCATTAAGGGTGTCGAATACGGTTTCAACCAGCAGAATATCAACACCTCCTGCAATCAAAGCCTCAACCTGTTCCTTATAGGCCTTTCGTAACTCCTCAAACGAAATCGCCCTGTATTCGGGATGGTTAACATCGGGGGAAAGGCTGGCGGTTTTGTTGGTCGGACCGATACTACCGGCAACGAATCGTTTTTTTTCAGGGGTCCGTTTTGAGAATTCATCGGCCAGTTCTCGCGCAATTCTTGCAGACTCATAATTCATCTCATAAACCAGGTCTTCCATCTCGTAATCGGCCATGGCAATACCTGTTCCAGAGAACGTATTGGTCTCGATTATATCGGCTCCGGCCTCGAGATATTTACGATGGATTTCAGCTATTGCCTCGGGTTGGGTAAGGGAGAGCAGATCGTTGTTACCTTTAAGGGGTAAATGATAATCCTTGAATCGTTCACCGCGGTAGTCAGGTTCCTGGAAATCATATTGCTGCAGCATAGTTCCCATGGCGCCGTCGAGCACCAGTATCCGTTTATCCAGTTCTTCAATAATATCCTGCCTGCTTGTTCTTCTCATAAATGATCAGGGTTTCTTATATTCAATTCTAAGTATTAAATCTACAGCATACAACAACAGCTGTTCAAATCAACTGGCTGAACTGATGATGTTTATTCGGAAATGTTATTAAGAAAATGAGGAGAATAGAAATACTATTGTCTTTAGTTATCTATCTGAATTCAGCTTCAGTAGAATTTAGCACCTTCTTTACGTGATAAAGGGTTGCTAAGGCATCGATGGGTCCATTCCCTCCGCCTTTCTTGATAACAAATCAAAATGCCATAGAGCTTAGGTCACAAAGATTAGCAAAGAAAATCAAGAAAACCAAATTTTCAAACCCTTTTTAGGAATTCATCAACTGGAACTTCTCGCGAATGATCTCTCCGACAAACTTGTTCTTTATCTTGCTCTCAAGCCAGGAAATTATATCGAGATACAAGAAGGCCCGTCGCTCATAGGGGTGGTCTTCATACTCCCTGAGTTTATTCAATAGTTTTTCAAATTCGCCTTTTAATTCATGGGGGTAGATGTCTCCCAGTCGCCTCAGAAATTTTATCATTTCCTTCTGAACCTCATACAAATCCTCCATTTTGATGAGGAATTTATAGGTGCTACGAATAAGACTATCCAGATTATAGTCCATTCCAGCCTCATAATGTGCAACCAGGTTCAATACGCGTGAAAAACATAAGAGGTCCTCGCGCATTTCCAGGGATTTATTTGAGATGATCTTATCGAGGTATTCAATGCATTTTTTGTTTTCTCCAATACCGAAATACAAACTCGCGATCTTATAGTAGAATACCATAACATGGTGCTCATCGATGCGACTGCGGTAGGTCTTGAGCCCGTTGATCACTTCTTCAACCAGCGGCAGGCCTTCCTTAAAGGTTCCCTCCATAAAATGAAGATTGAACTTATTGGCATACAGATACAGGAATATCAAGCCTTCGATATTATCATCTTTGGGGAACCAATCTTCCTTTGTTATACCTTCAAAATTCTGCAAGGCGCGTTTAAACCTCGAGTGATCCTTGATAAAGAACAACGCTTCCAGTAAATATTGATTTCCTCTCAGGAAAAATACCGGGTTTAGTTTGATCATTTCGGAATTGGTTTGAAATAGATCAACCCATTTTCTGGAGTACTTGTAACAGGCCAGGAAATCCTGTGTAAGAAAGCTATACCAAAGGTAGGTCTTATACAACCAAAGCTTTTCACGAAATCCCAGTTCAGCTATGTCGAAATCAGGCAGCCTGCTTTTGAAATAATGTGTGACCTCCCTGAATTCACGATCGTTTTTTACATATCCCGTTCTCAGGAATACACTATAAAGCTGCAATGAAAGGTTGGAAAGCTGGCTGGCTATGGTATTCTGATGGCTCAGCTGTTCTGACTGTGAGGTTAGTTCATCGGCTCTGTTCACAATGCTCCGGGTGATATATTGGGATTCGATCACCTTTTCCAGTTCAATGATCTCATAGGCGAGATTTTTTTCCTCATGCGCAATGGCCACACCTTTCGCTTTATCAAGAATCTTAAGGCTCTGCTTATAAAGGCCTTTATGATATAAGATAGTGGCGAAATCGAGTTGTTCGCGTAATTGTATCCTTATATTCTGACGCGATGGATTCAAACGCAGGCTTATTAAAATCTGTTTGTAGAGATGTGCTTTAAGATTGGAAAGCTGCTGTTTTTTTACAAATCCTTTCTTTAAGATGACCTCTTCATCGTAATTCGACAACTTATCTAAAACATTAAAAAGCATGAGGAATTTCGATTCCTCATTCACCCCTAATCGCCCCACATACAGTTTAAACTGGCGTTTCTCCGATTTCGACAGCGATTTTATCAGTACGAATAAATTATCTTTTGGCTGCTTAGTCATAGGCTTGATCTATATGCTAACATATTGATATTCTGAATTATAGGAATCATTTCAATAAGCTTAACGTCGTAATAAACACTGTGTATAGCATAGCAAGTGAATTCCAAAATATAAATTCGTATTTACATTACGAAAAAACCCTCGAAATAAATGTCATTTTCTCAAGTACAAATCTTCGATACAACGCTTCGTGACGGCGAACAAGTCCCTGGCTGTAAGCTTAATACTGAACAGAAATTAATTATTGCTGAACAGCTGGATGAACTCGGTGTAGATATAATCGAAGCCGGATTCCCGGTTTCCAGTCCCGGGGACTTTAAATCGGTACAGGAAATCGCAAAGGTAGTGAAGCATGCCAGTGTTTGCGGACTATCGCGTTCCGTAGAAAATGATATCAAGGTTGCAGCAGAGGCCATTGCGCATGCTAAGAAACCCAGGATACATACCGGAATAGGTACATCCGATACACATATCAAGTATAAATTCCGTTCTAATCGTGAGGATATTCTCGAGAGAGCTTATAAGGCCGTTCAATATGCCAAGAGCTTTGTTGAAGATGTTGAATTCTATGCGGAGGATGCGGGACGAACCGACAACGAATATCTCGCCAGGGTTTGCGAGGCGGCTATCAAAGCCGGAGCAACTGTATTGAACATTCCTGACACAACCGGATATTGCCTCCCACATGAATACGGCGATAAGATCAAATACCTGAAAGAGAACGTCAAGGGAATAGAAAACGCTATTCTGTCCTGTCATTGTCATAATGACCTCGGGCTGGCAACGGCGAATTCGATTGAAGGTGTGATCAATGGCGCCCGGCAGATCGAATGCACCATTAACGGTATAGGAGAGCGTGCAGGTAATACCGCTCTTGAAGAGGTTGTTATGATCATTAAACAACATCCCTATCTGAAACTGGAAACCAATATCAAAACCGAAATGCTTTATGGCATGAGCCAATTGGTTTCCGATAGCATGGGTATTTACACCCAACCCAATAAGGCGATTGTTGGTGCGAATGCTTTCGCTCACAGTTCCGGTATTCACCAGGATGGTGTGATCAAGAAACGAGAGACTTATGAGATCATCAATCCGAAAGATGTCGGCGTCACCGAATCTGCTATAGTGTTAACCGCTAGAAGCGGACGTGCAGCGCTGGCCTACAGGGCAAAAAAACTGGGTTACAATCTTACCAAGTTGCAGCTTGATGAGGTCTATGCTAACTTCCTGACCTTTGCCGACAGAAAGAAAGAGATCGATGATTCCGATATTCATCAAATCGTTGAAACCTGTAAAATCTACAAGGAAATTATTTCACATTCATGAAAAAGACCCTTTTCGATAAGGTATGGGACGCACATGTAGTACAGCAAATAGACGGTGGCCGGGATATACTGTATATCGATAAGCACCTCATTCATGAGGTAACGAGCCCACAGGCGTTCCAGGAGTTGGAAGACCGGGGGATACCTGTGCTGAGGCCTGATCAGATCGTGGCTACTGCAGATCATAATACACCCACTGTAAACCAGCATCTTCCCGTAAAGGATGCCTTATCAAGAAATCAACTCGAGCAACTTTCAAGGAATTGCAAAAAACACGGCATTACACTTTATGCGTTGGGTCATAAATATAACGGTATTGTACATGTGATGGCCCCTGAACTGGGAATTACCCAGCCGGGTATGACCATGGTTTGCGGTGACAGTCATACTTCTACTCACGGTGCCTTCGGAACCATCGCCTTCGGCATTGGAACAAGCCAGGTCGCCCAGGTTTTTGCCAGCCAGTGCCTGCTTCTTAAGAAACCCAAGAGTTTAAGGATTACGGTTAATGGTAAATTAAAAAAAGGTGTACTGCCTAAAGATGTTATCCTTTACGTTATTTCGAAGATCGGGACCAATGCCGGAACCGGGTATTTCTGTGAATATGCCGGTGACGTATTTGAGAACATGAGCATGGAAGGGCGCATGACGGTTTGTAATATGAGTATAGAGATGGGAGCCCGGGGCGGCATGATTGCGCCGGATTCGGTTACCTATGAATATATCAAAGGACGGGAATTTGCCCCGAAAGGGGGAAATTGGGAGAATAAATTAAACTATTGGAAAAGCCTGCCTACCGATGATGGTGCTGTATTTGACAAGGAACATCATTTCGATGCCCAGGATATCGAACCCATGATCACCTATGGTACAAATCCGGGAATGGGAATCAAGATCAACGGCCGGATTCCTGAGGAGCACTCGGCTTCTTTCGAAAAAGCCTTGAAATATATGAATTTCAGGGCGGGCGAATCACTCATAAACAAGCCCATCAATTATGTTTTTATCGGCAGCTGCACTAATTCGAGAATCGAGGATTTCAGGATTGCAGCCGATTATATCAAGGGAAAGCAAAAGGCACCTAATGTTACGGCATGGCTTGTTCCCGGTAGCAAACAGGTAGAGGCCCAGATCGTAGCAGAAGGATTAAAGGACATCTTTGTGCAGGCCGGTTTTGAATTGAGACAACCCGGATGTTCGGCCTGCCTGGCCATGAACGACGATAAGATCCCTCAGGGTGAATACTGTGTTTCTACATCTAACAGGAATTTTGAAGGCCGGCAGGGCCAGGGATCAAGAACCATTCTTGCCAGTCCGCTTGTGGCGGCAGCCACTGCTGTTGAGGGCAAGATTATCGATATAACCCAGCATTTAAATTGATGGAGGCATTTAAACAAATAACATCCCGCGCTATTCCATTACCCATCGAAAATATCGATACCGACCAGATCATACCTGCGCGATTTTTGAAAGCCACCGATCGCAAAGGATTTGGCGATAATCTGTTCAGGGACTGGCGCTATGACAAATCGGGAGAGCCAAATGATAATTTTGTTTTGAACAATACTGAATATGCAGGTGAGATACTGATAGCGGGCGATAATTTCGGCTGCGGCTCAAGCCGTGAACATGCGGCCTGGGCATTAAAAGGCTATGGGTTTAAGGTGATCGTATCTAGTTTTTTTGCTGATATTTTCCGCGGAAACGCCCTTAACAATGGCATTTTACCTGTTCAGGTTTCCGGTGCATTTTTAAAAAACCTGTTCAACCATATTGAAACTGATCCGGAAACGCTGATTTCCGTGGATCTGGAATCACAAACCATTTCAATTTCGGGAACTGAAGTATCCGAAGCCTTTGAAATCGACCCCTATAAAAAGATGTGCCTGTTAAATGGTTACGATGATATCGACTTTCTCTTGAGTAAAAGAGAACTTATTGATACCTTTGAAGAAACGCATTTCCAGATATCATGAAATTGAAAATAGCTGTATTACCCGGAGATGGCATCGGGCCGGAGGTGACTGAACAAGCTGTAAAAGCTTTGAATGCCATTGCAGCTGAATTTGATCATAAATTCAAATTCAAGTATGCTGATGTAGGAGCCATTGCGATAGATAAGACGGGGGATCCATTACCTGAAGATACTTTAGACCTCTGTGAGAGCTGTGATGCAATTTTGTTCGGGGCCATAGGCGACCCTAAATACGACAACGACCCTTCTGCAAAGATCAGACCTGAACAGGGCTTGCTGCGCCTGAGAAAGACATTAAAACTGTTCGCCAATATCAGGCCATTGACGGTCTATGAGCAACTGCTGGATAAATCGCCTTTAAAGAAGGAAATCATTACCGGTACAGATATTATCATATACAGAGAGCTGACGGGTGGAATTTATTTTGGGGATAAAACCTTGAGTGACGACGGCGATTATGCCTCAGATCTGTGCGCGTATTCCAGACATGAGATCGAGCGCATTGCGCATCTGGCTTTTAAAGCGGCGCAAAACCGAAAGAAAAAAGTGACACTGGTTGATAAGGCGAATGTGCTGGAAAGCTCGAGGCTTTGGCGTAAAGTAGTCACAGAAATAGGGAAGCAATACAAGGATATTACCCTCGATTTTATGTTCATCGACAATGCCGCCATGCAGATGGTACTGAATCCTACGCAATTTGATGTTATTCTTACTGGAAATATGTTCGGAGATATCATCAGTGATGAAGCAAGCGTCATTGGCGGATCAATCGGCCTTCTGGCCTCGGCTTCCATTGGTGACAAATACGCCATGTTCGAACCCATACACGGATCCTACCCACAGGCAAAAGGAAAACAGATAGCAAATCCGATAGCCTCGATTCTCTCGGCGGCCATGCTGTTAGAACACTTCGATCTGTATGATGAAGCCGATCTGATTAAAAAGGCCGTTGCAAAATCGATTGAGTTAAATATCACAACTCCTGACTTGAATAAAAGTCATGGACAGATCACCACGACTTTAGTAGGGAACTTCGTAGAAGATTTTATCTATAATCCAAGTGATTCGAATATGAACTTCCAGAATATACACCTTGGTCAGTCGACCATTATTTAAATAAATATAACCGGATTAAAAAAGGTGCTCAATTGAGCACCTTTTTTTTATAACCGTTTGATCTTGATATCCCTGTACCAGACCACATCGCCATGATCCTGCAAGCCAATATGCCCGGTGTATTGCTTTCTAAAGCCCTTCCAGTCCTTAAATTTTGAATCACTCACTAATCTGTCCCATTTTACTCCGTGAAGCGGGAATGTAATCGTTTCTTTGCCATTCATCGTCACTGAGCCTTCGTTGGCCTCGTGGTCGATCCTTAAAACGCAGAGGTTCCATTCACCAGCCGGATTCAGATCCTCTTTGGGGTAGGGTACCATATCATAGATTGATCCGGCAGTACGCGTTCCAGACTCATGCCTGCCATCAGCATGATTATCATTGTCCAAAACCTGAACTTCAGGTCCCGTGTCATAGGGTTCCGGAAACTGCTTATCCTCAATCACACTCCAGAATATACCACTATTGCCTCCTTTTTCTACCTTCCATTCCAGCGAAAGAATAAAATTTGTATAGGTCTTCTTCGTAATTATATTCTTTCTGTTTTCGTTACCAGGCGTAAAAACCATCGCCTTGTCAGTGATGGTCCATTCGGGAAATATATCTTCGGACAAATAGCCCCGGAAGTTTTCGTACGAAGTTCCGTCAAAAAGTATTTCCCAATCCTGTTCCACTGAATTTTGAATAGATTGAGCTGAATCGGTTTTCTTGTCTTTCATATCATTTTTACAAGCCATCAGTAAGGATAAGGGCAAAATGAATAAACTCAGTTTATTAATTCTCATCATACTCGATCTCCCTAATTTTTATGTTCTTAAAATAAACCCTGTTATCGTGGTCTTGGATTCCTATTCGTCCGGGGCCCGGCGATGCGAATTCGGGCAAAGCGGCGAACTTGCTCTTGGAGATCATATCCTTCCAGGCCTCGGAATTGAGGTTATAGTTTAATACTATTTTACCATTGAGCCAATGTTCAATCCTGCCCCTGTCCTTTACAATCCTGACCTTATTCCATTGTCCCTGCGGTTTCACACGAACTGTATCTGAGGGAATAAGATCGTATAAATCTCCTGCGCGATGTTTACGGATCAGACCATCTTTATGAAGCTGGTTGTCCATCACTTGCATTTCGGGGCTCGTTTTCCAGACCTCATCATATTGCATTCCATCCTGGACCGTGTAAAATATACCACTGTTGCCAGCCTCCGAGATTTTCCACTCCAATACCAACTCAAAATTTTCAAAATATTCATCCGTTACAATATCCTCGCCCCCATCGGCCCTCTTATTTGTATTACCAACCTCAATGCGCCGCCCGCTTACATCAAAGGTAAACCGTTCACGGCCCTCAAACATTAAAGTGCCATCTTTAGCTTTCCATTTTTCGCCAAGCATACCGGGTCTGTTATAGGTATGCCATCCTTTGGTTGTTTTGCCATCGAACAAGAGCTTCCATCCATCGGCCTTTTCTTGATCGGTAAGTGTATTATCAGGCAGCTGGGATTCTACAATATCGGTGCCGTCGACTATCCAATCCGGAACGGTAAAATAATCCAAGTTGTCAAAAATGCTGTCTGGCAAGACGGTGTAGGTTTCTCCATCCCTGGACCATTCCAGCACCAGATGGGGATCTTTGTCGCCAGAGAAGTATTCATACTCCATTATGGTATAGCCCTGATCGAAAAACACCTTGGCCACGTCCTCGGTCTTGTCATGGATCACTTTGTTATCTATATGTTCCACATTATCAAACTTAAATAATATACCGCCTGCGCTTATTACTTTGATATAATAAAAACCACTGTCCTGTAATTTAATACTCCCCATGCCATGAAGGTAAAAATCGGACTTTGGACCCCAGAAATCATGCCGTTTGGTCAGATTGACATTCGTTAACATCCGCCTTTCCATCTCAACACTGGTGTCCAGATCTTCAGGAATGATTGTGTCATTAACAGCAATAAAAATGCCTTCATATACGCCTTCTGAATTTTGATTGATCGCATCAGTTTCGGACTTGTTGTAAGAATTACAACCCACCAATACGGAAACACATAAATATAGTAAGATCAGGTTTTTCACTTTATTACAGAATAATTTAAATTCCCAAAATAGTTCTCAATTGTTCATCATCCACGTCGCCTCCGGCAAAATCATCAAATGCTTTTTCTGTCGCTTCTATGATATGGTGCTTGATGAAAGGAGCGCCTTCCCGGGCGCCTTGCTCCGGGCTTTTGATCACGCATTCCCATTCCAAAACAGCCCAAACGTCACAACCATATTCGGTTAATTTGGTAAAGATCGTTTTGAAATCTACCTGTCCGTCACCGGGAGACCGGTAACGTCCTGCCCTGTCACGCCAATCGTTATAACCACCAAATGTTCCTTTTTTGCCAGATGGGTTGAATTCGGAATCCTTGACATGGAAGGCCTTGATAAATTCGTGATAGTGATCGATATACTTGATATAATCTAACTGCTGTAGCACGAAATGAGAAGGGTCATACAATATATTAACCGCCTGGTGATTGCCTGTTGCCGCCAGGAAGCGTTCAAAGGTATCACCGTCATGAATATCTTCAACGGGATGCACCTCGTAGCAAACATCGACTCCGTTATTTTTAAAGGTATCCAGAATGGGCAACCACCTTTTAGCCAGTTCCCTGAATCCCATTTCGACCAGTCCTTTCGGTTGCTGGGGCCATGGGTGAACCATGGGCCATAATAATGAACCCGAAAAGGTAGCGTGAGTTTTTAAACCCAGATGCATACTGGCTACTGCCGCATGCTTCATTTGTCTTATCGCCCATTCGGTCCGTGCTTTTGGATTGCCCTTTAAGTTATCAGGAACAAATACATCGAACATTATATCATGTGCCGGGTGAACCGCGACCAGCTGTCCCTGTATGTGTGTTGACAATTCCGTGATTTCAAGCCCATAACTTCCGATCAATCCCTTGATCTCATCGCAATAGGTCTGGCTTTCTGCTGCCCGTTCGAGGTCGATAAGCCTGGTGTCTGTTGTTGGAATTTGAACACCTTTATATCCCAACTCACTCGCCCACTTGCATAAGCCTTCCAAAGAATTGAACGGCGGTTTATCATCCATGAACTGTGCAAAGAATATTCCCGGTCCCTTTATTGTTTTCATTTTAAAGCTCTTCTATATTAATCCAAACATTTCCTTTTTTGTGTGATTCAACCGTCTTCTCGATAAAGTTCATTCCGCGCACACCATCAATGATGGTTGGGAATTCACCATGATCATATGGCTCTCCCGAAATAGCCCTTGCAACGCCCTTGTAAATATTCCCCATCGCATCGAAGATGCCTTCCGGATGGCCGGGAGGTAACTTAGTACCATCAAGAGATATTTCAGAATTATATGAATGCCCCGGTTTTAAGACCCTTAACGGTTTACCGTCTTCCATAAGGTACAGGTAATTCGGGTTTTCCTGCTCCCATTTGAGTCCGGCCTTATCACCATAGATCTTTACGGTAAAATTATTTTCTTCACCTGTGGCTATCTGGCTCGCACAGATCACGCCTTTAACCCCATTTGAGCAGCGCAGGAGCACTGTGCCGTCAATGTCCATTTGATTATCCTCATACAGATAATTGAGGTCTGCAAGAACATGCTCAACCTTTTCTCCGGATACGTATTCCAGCATATCAAAGGCATGGGTGCCGATATCACCGATACAACAACTTATTCCGGATTTTTCAGGGTTTAATCGCCAGGTACTGGCCCGTTTTTCAGCGTCATGTATAATCGGATTTATCCAACCCTGGTAGTACTGCGCGTCTATCTTTTGAACCTTTCCGATCTCACCGTTCTTTATCATATCCCGCATTTGGCGTATCATAGGATATCCGGTGTAAGTGTAGGTGACAGCAAATACGGTATTGGCCAATTTCAGGGTTTCATATAAGATCTGAGCTTCTTCATAGGTGGTGGTCATCGGCTTCTCACAAATGACGTTGAAGCCGTTTTCCAGGAGTTTTTTCGCCATTGGAAAATGCAGGAAATTAGGCGTGAGTACAGAAATTACCTGCATGCGTTCATCTTTCGGAAGCTTTAATTCCTCAGATATCAACAGTTCGAAGTCCTCATAAATGCGATTGGTCGGTATTCCGATACGTTCGGCAAATCCCATATTTTCATCAAGATTCGGATTAAAAACGCCCCCAACAAGTTGAAAGCGGTCGAACATTGATGAAGCCACACGGTGCAACACCCCAATAAGGGAGTCACTACCGCCACCCAAAACACCGAGTCTGATCTTTTTACTCATTTCAGAATATTGATTTAGGATTTATATTCAACTTTTTCATTTTTAAATAAAACGGCAAAGAGAACCAGGACAACTGCCGCGAAAATCGCCGGGAATGTCCATATGTTCTTCCAGCCATGCAAAGTCTCATCAACAACATTTGCATCGACGATCTTACCGGCAACATAAAATCCTATCAGCATTCCCAGCCCATAGGTAGCAAGGGTAATCAAACCCTGTGCAGCACTCTTTACCTTTTCTCCGGCTTTCGAATCGGTATATATCTGTCCGGATACAAAGAAGAAGTCATAGCAAATCCCGTGCAATGCTATCCCGATCACCAACATAAAAAACATATCACCCGCGTTTCCGAAGGCAAATAAAAGATAGCGAATACCCCACGCAAGCATACCGAATATAATGGTTTTCTTAAAACCGTATTTTTTAAAGAAGAACGGAAGTAATAACATGAATCCCACTTCGGAGATCTGTCCCAAAGAAGCCCAGGCTGTAGAGTTTTCCACTTTTAATTCTGTGAGAAACGGACTGATATTCTGATAATAAAACGCCAGCGGAATACAAATTAGAATCGAGGATATGAAGAAGACCAGGAAGTTCTTATCCTTTAAAAGGCTTAAAGCATCCAGTCCTAAGATGTCGGAAAGGCTTGCTTTTTCTCCTTTGGTCTTACTCGGTGGTGTTTTTGGCAGTGTAAAACTGAATAAACCGAGAATCGCCGATGCAATGGCTACCATAAAAAAGGTATTCGACAACATCCCCTGCGCAATATTTTCCATGGAATCCCATTTAAATGCAAAGCTTATCAGCAACCCTGCTACAATCCACCCGATAGTCCCGAATACCCTGACAAACGGAAATTGCTTTGCCGGGTCATCCATCTGGTTAAAGGACACCGAATTAACCAAGGCAAGCGTTGGCATATAAAGTATCATATAGCCCAAAACATAAGGGTAAAACCCGCTGAATTCGGTGGCTTGTGACATCTGGTACATCAACACTGCTCCTGCCAGATGCAATACACCAAGGATGCGTTCAGCATTAAAATAGCGATCAGCGATCAAGCCTATTATAAATGGCGCGATAATGGCACCCCAGGATTGGGTTGAATATGCCATGGCGGTTTCCCCACCGGAAGCATCGAGATTATTCCCGAGATAGGCACCCATCGTAACAAACCAACCGCCCCAGATGAAGAATTCAAGAAACATCATCAGGGACAACTGAAATTGGACAGATTTTTTCATTAATAGTGAGTAGTTAGTTAGTTGAGTTGCTGTGCTGCCTTTATCAACAGGCGTTTTGTTGCGAGTATGCCTTCTTTCTCAGGAATTGAACCTTCATATTCAACCCCTATATGACCACTATACCCGGCTTCCTCAATAATCCTCAACATACGGTAATAGTTGGTCTTGGTTTCGTCTCCTTCGGCATTAAATTCATTTGCCTTTGCACTTACAGCCTTTGCTCTTGACATCATTCTTTTCACCCCATCATATCGGTCTGGATATTCCTCTGCACAACCAGTCCAACGACTGCTCTTAGGTCTCCTGATACACCAATTACCAAAATCTGGTAAAGTACCACAATTATCCATATCTAAACTATCTAACATCTCCATGACAAGAGGAGGATTTGATGATAACCAGCCATGATTTTCCACTAAGACGTTTATATTTTTAGTGGCGGCATATTCTGACAGTCTCTTCAATCCGTCAGCAACAGTAACTTTCCATTCTTCCGGATCATTGGTCCCAAAAGTATTCACCCGTACGGAATGACAACCAATTTCACTTGCGGCATCCACCCATTTCTTATGATTCTCAACAGCTACAAGCCGTTTCTCATCATCAGGATCAGCAAGATCACCTTCATCATCAATCATGATCAAGACGTTGGTTATACCCGTTTTATCAGTAGCCTCCTTAATACGTTTAATCCAATTTTTGAAAATTTCGTCTCTTGGTCCATCTATAGGTTTTGCATTGTCATAAAATTCCTCATAAAGTTGCGTTACGTACTCCACACCATCAAAACCGAGGTTCTTGGCATATTCTGCAAATTGGTATGGATTCATTCCATCTTTTCTGATACTATTATGAACAGACCATTGCGCCAGCGATAATTTAAAAAATGGTTCTTTCAGTTGCTCTTCAGGGACAACTTGAGTTTGTTCTTCGGGTTTTTTTTCCTGCTTACACGACATAGCGATTAACAATCCGAGCATAAAGAAAAATGCAAGGAATTTTGAAGTATTATGAATTTTCATTGAATAAAATTAACGAATTGGGTGAATTTTTCGATAGTCAGCCTTCTAAATTACAGATAAGATAATTACTTTAGTAAGCAATGTAAAAAAAATTCAAATCAACTTTTCTAAAACTATCAATTAATGAGTGACCACAACACTGCTGTTTACCAGGAAGAATACGATGCCATTGTAGTAGGCAGCGGAATTTCAGGTGGATGGGCAGCTAAAGAACTGTGCGAGAACGGCCTTAAGACCCTTGTTCTTGAACGCGGCAGAATGGTAAAGCATATCGAAGACTATCCCACAGCCAATCTCGATCCCTGGGATTTGCCAAACGGGGGCGAACCTTCAAGAAAAACCAAAGAGCGTAAATTTAAACAAAATCGCACCGGCTATACAACTGACGAACGCTGCCAGCACTTTTTTGTCGATGATATAAAACACCCATACAATGAAGATCGTCGCTTCGACTGGATGCGTGGTTACCAGGTGGGTGGACGCTCCATAGTCTGGGGGCGCCAAAGCTATCGCATGGGAGATGTTGATTTCGAAGCCAACAAAAAGGATGGGATTGCAATCGACTGGCCAGTCAGGTATAAGGATATTCAACCCTGGTATGACCGTGTTGAAGAATTCATCGGTGTTAGCGGTGAAAGCCTTGGCCTTGATGTTTTACCAGACGGGAAATTCCTGAAACCCATGAATTTGAATTGTGTTGAAGAGCAACTAAAAGACACGCTGGCCACTGACTATGATGACGGCCGGGTTGTGACCATCGGAAGAACTGCCCACATAACAGAGGGCACCAAACCGGGGATGGGGAGAAGTACCTGCCAATACCGGAATCGCTGTATGCGTGGCTGTCCCTTTGGTGCTTATTTCAGCAGCCTCTCATCCACACTTCCCACAGCCGAAGCCACAGGAAATATGACCCTCAGACCAAATTCAATAGTCTATGAAGTGGTTTATGATGATAATTTAAAGCGTGCGACCGGCGTGCGAATAATCGACACCGAGACCAAGGAAAAGATAGAATTCAAGGCCAGGATAATATTCCTTTGTGCATCGGCCATTGCTTCAGCTTCGGTGCTTTTACAATCGAAATCTGATCGCTTTCCCAACGGACTCGGAAACGACAGTGCGGAACTGGGCCATAATATCATGGACCATCATTTCCATGTGGGAGCTTTTGGAATTGCCGAAGGATTCGAGGATAAATATTACAAAGGCAGACGTCCAAATGGCATATATATTCCAAGATTCAGAAATCTCGGCGGGAAAACCGATCAAAAGGATTTCATCAGGGGCTATGGTTATCAGGGTGGTGCAAGCCGAAGCAGTGTCTCCGAACTTGTTGCGGAGCTGCGGTATGGTGAAGAATTAAAAGAGGCGGCGCTAAAACCCGGGCAATGGACCATCGGACTTCTGGGCTTTGGTGAATGCCTTCCTAACCACAGCAATCGCATGTACCTTGACTATAACAAGCTAGATGAGTGGGGACTTCCAACGGTAACCTTTGATGCCGCCTTCGGCGAGAACGAGGAGAAAATGCGAAAGGATATGATGAATCAGGCGGTTCAGATGTTGACCAAAGCCGGATTCAAAAACGTACAGGGTTATGACAATCGTGAGAAATATGCTATAGGACTGGGTATTCATGAAATGGGAACTGCACGCATGGGACGTGATCCCGAGACTTCGGTTTTGAATGAATGGAATCAAATTCACAGCTGTAAGAA
>JABDPL010000036.1 GCA_013042825.1 Flavobacteriaceae bacterium
GGGGCATAGTTCGACTTCGATCCGATCGTATTGATCTCACGGCCGATCTCCTGTGAGATAAAACCGAGTTTCTTACCATTGGAATCAGTCGAATCCAGACTGGTTACGAAATAGTCTAAGTGGTTCCTAAGCCTAACTTTTTCTTCCGTAATATCAAACTTCTCTATGTAGTAGATCAGTTCTTGTTCGAATCTGTTTTCGTCTATTTTTTCCTTTAACTCCGCAATTCCCCGTCTGATTCGCTCACGCACAGCCTCAATACGTTCGGGATCTATCAATATGACCTCTTCAAGCAGGGAACTTATATTCTTTATTCTGAATTTAAAATCCTCTTCAAGGGCTTTGCCTTCCTGAACTCTGTAATCCTGAATGCTTTCCAGTGCCTTATGAATTTCACCTTTAATGCTATGCCATTCCTCTTCATCGATATCATCTCTGTCGGTAACAACGGCATCGGGCATACGCACCGCCATCTGAAGCAGATCAACATCATCTGCATCAGCAAGATCGCGTAGTTGCTCCATATAGGCCAGCACCATGTTTTTATTGACCCCGGAAGTCGTTGCCTCACCGGTGGTTTCCAAATAAAGATTAAAGTCTACCTTACCGCGACGCATCTCCCTAGCTATCATTTTCCGAATTTCCAACTCCTTTTCCCGGTAAATCGAAGGCATTCTGGTGTTGAGGTCCAGGTTTTTGCTATTCAGGGATTTAATCTCGATTGTGAGCTTCTTATTGGGCAGTTGGAGAATGGTTTTGCCATAACCGGTCATTGATCGTATCATGCGATAAGCTTAAGTTGGACAAAGATAACAAAAGGAGTTACTAATTTCATCCTGTATGTTTCCATTACTGAAGCTAATATTAACTTTGCCATCAAAATCAAATCAACATGTATTTTAAGTCCTTTGAAATTAGATGGGGAGATCTTGATGCCAATGGGCATTTAGGTAATGCCGATTACATCGCTTTTATGAGTCACACCCGAATGTCGTTTTTTACAGAACAGGGCCTGAGTCTTGAGAATATGCGTGAATCAGGGTTGGGCCCCATAGCTCTTTATGAACATGTATACTATTTTAAGGAGATCAATATTTCCGATGAGATAAGGGTAAGCTTAGAAATTGTTGGCTTTACAACCGACACTCAATTTATAAAAATGGAGCACAATTTCTATAATCAGCATGGACAAAACCTCGCATTCAGCGAGATCCTGTTTTCCTGGATTGATTTAAAAACCAGAAAATTAGGCCGGTTGTCTCCTGATTTACAGCGAAAGATCATGTCATTTCCCAAGGCCGCTCGTTTCAAAATCCTCGAAAAATCTGATATCAGGAAGTCGGGGATGAGGCCAAGGGACCTGTCCTGATGTCCCCAGTTGGATTAAAATCGTTAATTTTAGTTCAAACAATCTAACTTAAATCAATTCAATATGGAAGGAATGGACATTAATTGGCTGGCCCTTGTAGCCGCATCGCTGTTACCACTGGTGGTAGGATTTATTTGGTATAATCCTAAGGTTTTTGGAAAAGCCTGGATGGCAGAAACCGGTATGACGGAGGAAAAAGCCCGACAGATGAACCCCGCGAAGACCTATGGCTTAGCCCTTGTCATGGCATTTTTGATTGCTTTTTATATTTGGCCACAGGTATTTCTTGGTGGCGGACCGGGAGAACCCCACGGTGTAGAACCCTTTCTTACGTTTAAACATGGCGCATTACACGGCTCTATGGTTGGACTTTTCGTAGCCCTGCCAGTTTTTGCAACAAACGCTTTGTTCGAGCAGAAATCTTTCAGATACGTTCTGATCAACGCCGGGTACTGGGTGGTTACTATGGCCCTTATGGGAGGCCTTATAAACGCCTGGACATAATTAAACGTCAACAATTCAAGATCAAGAGGCCGCTGAGGCCTCTTTTTCATTTTTAAAAGGGCGGTGCTGCCTGTAGGTCTTAATCTTGACCGATCTTGCGAATGGTTTTAGAATTTTGTTCATATAACCCCGTTTATGACGTATATAGCAGGTAAGCTGTTCCGGAACGGCACCTAAAGTGCTTTTGATCTCCGATGCTGTTCGACCCAGATTTATTTGCTTACACCCGTATTTGATTCCCAGCCTGACATAATCATTCAATATCCTGGGATATATGGCGTATTGTTTATTCAATTCATAATTCAGGCCTATGAAATGCGCATCAAAATTCTCACCATTGATCATAGCCGTTAAAAACCCGATAAGTTCACCCTCATGAAAATAACCCCTGACAATGAATCGATCACCATAATAGGACTTTAGATACTTATAAGTATTCAGATTCAATACCTGGGCGTTGAAGTTGGCATTGGCAATGGTGTTTTCGTATAATTGTTGAAGTTTACTCTGATAGTTCAAAATATCGCCCTCATCAAATGATTTTATTTCCAGGTCCTGACTTTGGGTATCAGCCTTATTCGACTTTACCCGGTATTTTGATTTTAAATCGGATTTAAAATCATCAATAGAGATCCAATCCCGACGGAGATGTATTATCATATTTGGTTCAACATGCATTGGGGTGAACGCAAAATCCTCCAAAAGTTTGGTGATGTAAAGGGACTCATTCTCGAAATCTTTAACAAAAACAGCATGCAGCTTTGGTGTGGACTTCATGAGATCGTATACGGCTTTCGAAAGGGCTCTGAAGGTTAAAATCTTGTCCTCACCGGCTTTTAGAAAGGTACCGTATTCTCCGCTTAAGAACACATTTCCGCAAAACATAACGCGTATAGGATTTCTCCTAAACAGGGCGTTGATCATCTTATTAAGGAAGGAATTCGTCTTGATATTCTTGGTTATGGTCTCAACTCCTATAGTTACGATCTGGGTATTCGCGAATGCTACGGGAGTATTATTTTTGAAGATGACGATGTAGTTGAAATCGATATCATCATTGGCCAATTCAAATGCTCTTAAAAATTCAGGCGTATAATAGATATTGTCACAACAACCGAGAATGTTCCAGGTTTCCTGGCTGATTTGATCAACCGATGTGTAGAATTTCGGTTTTAAGTTGTTCATAATTCAGGGAAATCCCTTTATGTGCCTCAAACTAATCAAACCCGTTTAAATAAAGTGATTCAGTATATATTTTTAACAAAAAATATAGAATTAAGTTCAGGATTCACCCTGTAACGCCTTGTGAGCCTGCTCGATTACCGCTTTTGAATTCCCGATAAATATGGAATCACCAAAAATGATCACGGGTCTTTTCAGAAAGGTATAATGTTGGAGGATATAATCCCGTATATCCTCCTCGGAAAGCTCAAGTCCTTTTAACCCCATTTCCTTATACAGCTTTGCGCGTTTACTGAAAAGAGCTTCATAACTGCCGGCTAGCTCCCGCATATGGTCGAGCTCATTCACCGTGATTTCATTTTCCTTTATATCTTGAAAAATAAAACTTTCCGGTAGTTTGAGTTGTTTGATTATCCGTGAGCAGGTATTACACGTTTTAAGGAAATAGATCTTATGCATGAGGGTGTATTCGGCCTTGATTACTCTTGAAAAATAGTTACATTTGGCCATTATTCAAAGCGGATGGATTATTTTTCAATTGCCACGATCTTAGTTGTACTCTCTGCGGTTTTCGGATATATCAATGTCAGGTTTCTGAAACTCCCCATCACGATTGGGTTAATGATAATTTCACTGCTATTCACAATTGTGGTAATCGCCATCGCTCAATTTGATGACACCTTGCTCATACAGGAGAAGGAATTCATCAAAACAATAGATTTTAAAACCGTCCTGTTAGACGGTATGCTGAGCTTTCTATTATTCGCTGGCGCTTTGCATACAAATTTCACCCAGTTGAAGGTTCAACGCTGGCCTATACTGATCTTTGCTACCAAAGGGGTGCTTTTCTCTACCTTTCTGGTGGGTATGGTGATGTATTACCTGTTACTGCTTATAGGGTTTGAAATTGAGTTCATCTATTGCTTGCTTTTCGGCGCATTGATTTCACCAACTGATCCGATAGCGGTCCTGGGTATTCTTAAAAAAGCAGCTGTTCCCAAGAAATTGGAAACCAAGATCGTGGGGGAATCTTTATTCAATGACGGAGTAGGCGTAGTGATTTTTCTCACCATATTCAGCATTGCTAGCGCAACTGGTGGAGAATTTGATTTTTCTGATATACTCAAGCTTTTCGGTCTTGAAGTACTTGGAGGTTTAGGACTGGGTGTAATATTGGGCTATTTCAGCTTTTTACTGATGAGGTCTATCGACAATTATGAGATCGAGGTCATCATAACCCTTGCCCTGGTCATGGGAGGCACCATGCTCGCACAGAAGTGGCACTTGTCTGCGCCTTTGGCCATGGTGGCGGCGGGGCTAATTCTGGGTAATGATACCACTAGGGATTCCGCTATGTCTGAGGAAACGGAAACCTATGTCGACAAATTCTGGGAACTTATCGATGTACTTCTGAATACGGTGTTATTTATCCTTATCGGGATGGAAATACTGGTACTGACTTTCGAGGAACCCTATATCCTGGCCGGGCTGATCGCTATTCCAATTGTACTGCTCAGCCGGTATATCTCTCTGTGGTTACCGATTAGGTACTTTACAAAACGTCTGGATTTTGTTCCCCGGACGAACCTGATCATGACCTGGGGCGGCCTCAGGGGCGGTATCTCCATCGCTCTTGCATTAAGCTTAACCGCTGAGATGCATCGGGAACTTTTTCTGGTTATTACCTACATTATTGTGGTTTTCTCTATTATCGGTCAGGGCCTCACAGTTGAGCCGATAGTAAAATATCTGACACGGAAAGACTGATCAATGAAACCTCAGAAACTTTTCAACATCCTCGAATGGGATGGTAAATTCTGTTAAGCCCTGGGCGTAAGAACCGATTTCATAGACGTTATACAGCATGAGTACCCCATCTTCGTTTATCCCAATATTCGCGGGCAGGTGAAAGGGATCGCCAAAGAAATAATCAGATATTTGTTCATCATTGTCCTTTTCCCTTATGGCCGTCTCGAAATAAGGTTTAACAAAATTGGTAAATGCGTCATGATCCTTGATGATATCATCGACCTCTAAAACTTTACCACTCTCATCAAAATTATAGAGGGTGATATTCATATTACCATGCGCGCCGCCGGTGTTGAGATAACCATTGATGGCCAGCGTTATAACTTCCTGAGATTGATATATTACTTCCGCATCAAAAATGGCTTCCCAAACCAGAGCAGATTCCGCTATATCTTCTTTAAAACGTTTGTATTCATTATCGAATTCGGTTACAGCCTGGCTCAGATCTAATGAATCTTCCGGTTCCTTGCTAAATGTGAGCATATTCGCGATATGATTCTCAATTATATAATTGATTGTCTTTGCCCTTGCCGACTTCCCTTCCGCATAAGGAAAGTTGATTTCTATGTTCGCATTATCATTATATGTTTCGCTCTTATCGGAAAAAACCAGCACATGTTCTTCGTTGCAGGAAAATAAAATAATTGACAGTATCAGAGCCGGGAAAAATGGGCGCATAGACTTAGTGATTTTATATCAAATTAAAGATATCACAATCGATTTGAATAGAACGAATTTAAGCCTACATTTGTTGCAACAATAGCAAGATACATGAAATTTAATACGAAGACAATCCATGGTGGTCAGGAGCACGATCCGGCCTATGGAGCCGTGATGCCACCTATTTATCAAACATCCACCTATGCTCAATCCACTCCCGGTGGTCACAAGGGCTACGAATATTCACGGACGCATAATCCAACACGAAACGCTCTGGAAAAAGCTTTTGCAAGTATTGAGAACGGAACGTTCGGATTGGCATTTGGCTCCGGAATGGCGGCCATAGATGCGGTAATCAAATTACTCAGTCCGGGAGATGAGGTCATATCGACCAACGACCTTTATGGAGGAACTTATAGATTGTTTACCAAGGTCTTTGAAAACTATGGCATAAAGTTTCATTTTACCTCCATGTCAAGTCCGGAAAAAATCCTTCCCTTGATTAATAATAATACCAAATTGATCTGGGTGGAAACGCCAACCAACCCTATGATGAATATCATTGATATAAAGGCAATGGCCGAATTGACAAAGGGTAATAATATTTTACTGGCCGTAGATAATACCTTTGCCACCCCATATTTGCAACAACCATTGGAGCTTGGCGCCCATATAGTGATGCATTCGGCTACAAAATATTTGGCCGGTCACAGCGATGTGGTAATGGGGGCTCTTGTTGTTAATGATAAGTTACTGGCCGAACGATTATATTTCCTGCAAAATGCGAGTGGTGCTGTTTGTGGGCCAATGGACAGTTTCTTAACCCTAAGAGGGATCAAAACCTTACATGTGCGCATGCAGCGGCACTGCGAGAATGCCAGAGCCGTAGCTGAGTTCCTCGAAAACCACCCCAAGATAGATAAGGTTTATTGGCCGGGCTTAGAAGATCATCCAAATCATGAGATCGCACGTTCTCAGATGAAGGATTATGGTGGGATGCTCTCCTTCATAACCAAGGGTAATGATTATGATGAGGCTGTGCGCATAGTTGAAAGGCTGAAAATATTCACCTTGGCTGAATCGCTTGGCGGTGTCGAATCTTTAGCAGGCCATCCTGCTAGTATGACCCATGCCAGCATTCCAAAAGAAGAACGGGAGAAATCGGGTGTTATCGATGCCCTGATACGTTTAAGCGTGGGGATTGAGGATAGCGAGGACCTGATTGCAGACCTCAAGCAGGCCATGCAAGATTAAGCCGATTAATCCAGATAATAGATATATCCGAAATTGAGCCAGATAAGCCAGTCATTGTACTTGTTGTAACTGAGCTGATGATTTAAACCATCGATCCAGTCGTCGAAATAGATCTGCCATCGAAGGTCTAACATGAGATCGGAAAGAACGGTAAGCTTATATCTAACCCCAACGCTCGTAACAAGGGAAAACGTAGATCCGTTTTGCGGGTCTATTGATCCCGGTTCCCAGTAGGAATAAAAATTGTTGGGATTAGCAATATTTTGATCACCATAGGTTGTTGAGGCTTCTGGACTGAAGGCCGTATAATGAACGCCCAGACTCACAAAAGGAGCAAACTTGTAAGCAAAAGCCTGGAAGGAGCGTATACTTTTAGGGAAATATTCGAGCTGCATACCAATATCAAAATTATTGGCTTCACCACTGTGCGCCCTTAGCCGGTCGGCATTCTCACTCGTCTTATCGGGAGCTACCCATTCGCCAAAATGGTCCAGTTTAGTAAAATTCCATGAAATTTCACTTCTTAATTTGAAGTGATCGTTAAAGTAGGTATCCGTAGTGTAACAGTTACAATCGGCCCTGTAGGAAAAATTGATGTAATGCACAATACCTATTCCAATACCGGAATTTCCCAGGTTCGTTTCTTCATTAAGCCTGCTACCAAAATCTGACCGGAACTGAACCGGTCCTGCGATTACACCGATTTCATGCGAAAATCCTAGTTGGGAGAACCCTAAATTGCTCATTAGCAATAGGGTTATAATAATAGGTATAAGTTTCAATTTGTGCATGGCATGATTTTACGACATTAGCGCACTATCGCGGACAAATATATAAAATATCGACAAAACAACAAATAAATCCGATAAAATGCAATAATAGCTGGGTCCTAGTTTATAACACTAAAACTAGATATTTATTATGCTGTAAGTATTACGAAATTGGAAAAAATAAGGCAAAATTTTTCAATATATCGTATCTTTGGGGTCTAATTTGATCGATTAATTGTAAAATCCTTAAAATCCATTTTCATGACCAACAAAGTTCAGGAGTTTTTAGAACTGGTTAAAGTTCGAAACGGCAATGAACCTGAGTTTCTACAGGCCGTTGAAGAGGTTGCAATAACCGTCCTTCCTTACATCGTACAGCATGACATATATCACGGAAAAAATATCCTGCTCCGCATGTGTGAGCCGGAACGGGTGATTACCTTCAGGGTATGCTGGGTTGATGATTCGGGAGAGATCCAGGTAAATCGCGGATATCGCATAGAAATGAATTCGGCAATTGGGCCGTATAAAGGCGGATTGCGCTTTCATCCTACAGTAAATATGAGTATCCTTAAATTCCTGGCTTTTGAGCAGGTATTTAAAAATAGTTTGACAACACTTCCGATGGGTGGTGGAAAGGGAGGTAGCGATTTTGACCCTAAAGGAAAAAGCGATGGGGAGATCATGCGCTTTTGCCACGCTTTCATGAGTGAACTTTGGCGTCACATTGGTCCGAATACCGATGTTCCGGCAGGAGACATTGGTGTTGGCGGAAGGGAAATAGGCTACCTGTTTGGTATGTATAAAAAATTGAAGAACGAGTTTACAGGGGTTCTTACCGGTAAGGGTCTTAGCTGGGGTGGATCCCTTATCAGACCTGAAGCTACAGGCTACGGAACCGTATATTTCGCGCAGAAAATGTTAGACACAGCTGGTAAATCCATAAAGGGTCTTACGGCTACCATATCAGGTTCAGGAAATGTGGCCCAATATGCGGCCGAGAAATGTATTCATCTTGGAATTAAGGTCCTCACCCTTTCTGATTCTTCAGGCTATGTTCACGATCCGGATGGTGTAGATGAAGAGAAGCTTGAGTTTGTTCTTGATCTGAAAAATGTCAAGCGCGGGCGCATCAGCGAATATGTAGAAAAATATCCGAACGCGACCTTCCATGAAGGGGAAACGCCATGGAG
>JABDPL010000037.1 GCA_013042825.1 Flavobacteriaceae bacterium
AACAGTTGTTTGGAAGCGGGTCGTCGACATGAATGACCGGGCCCTTCGAAATATAGTAATTGGGTTAGGCGGCACCGGATCGGGCGTACCTCGCGAAACAGGCTTCGATATCACCGCAGCATCTGAGATTATGGCCATTCTGTGCCTGGCTGATGATTTAAACGACCTGAAAGAACGCCTGGGTAATATTTTTGTGGGATTTACCCATGACAAAAAACCGATCTATGCCAGGGATTTAAAAGTAAATGGGGCAATGGCCGCGCTTTTAAAAGAAGCCATTAAACCAAACCTTGTTCAAACCATGGAGGGCAACCCCGCAATTGTCCATTGCGGTCCTTTTGCAAACATAGCCCAGGGAACCAATTCGGTAGTTGCAACGCGCTTAGGAATGAGCCTGTCTGATTATACCGTGACAGAAGCGGGCTTTGGAGCGGATCTCGGTGCTGAAAAATTTATGGATATCAAGTGTCAGTCTGCTGGTTTGTCACCAAAAGCAATTGTTTTGAATACGACCATCAGGGCACTAAAATATCATGGTGGAGTAGATTTGAAAACTCTGACGGAGCCAAATGTTGAAGCCGTTCGTAAAGGACTGCCAAATCTCGAAAAACACCTTGAAAATATTCGTCACTTTGGAATAAATCCGGTAATTGCCATTAACAAGTTCGTGACCGATAGTGATGAAGAAATCGAAGTTATTAAACAATTTGCTAATGCAAATAATGCTCGGGTCGCTCTTGCTGAAATATGGGGCAAAGGCGGGAAAGGCGGTATTGAATTGGCCAGGCAGGTTTTAGCGAGTATCGAAGAAGGGCGATCAGAATTCAAACCGCTCTATAAATGGGAAATGGGGGTTGAAGAGAAAATAGAAACCATTGCCAAAAAAATCTACGGTGCAAAAGATGTTGAATATTCCACCAAAGCAAGGCGTAACCTTAAAACAATCGACGAACTGGGATTGAACGGCCTGCCCGTTTGTATTGCCAAGACCCAAAAGTCATTATCCGATAATCCGAAGCTTCTCGGTAAACCAAAAGGATTTACCGTAAACATTCGTGAGATCGAGATAGCCGCAGGAGCGGGATTCCTTATCCCAATTGCGGGTGATATTATGCGAATGCCTGGTCTGCCTGCTTTCCCGGCCTCTGATAATATTACGATCGATAATGATGGCAACATTACGGGATTGTTTTAATAATTAAAAATTTCCGTAACTTCCAGATATAAACCGTGCTTCCATAAACGGTAATCGTTATGGCTACAAGGAATTACGAAGGACAAAAAATTAACAGTTCAGGGATCAATAAAACAATTGATACTCTTACTGTTGAAGAGGCCCTGCAGATCAATATAAACGGTGAGCCGTTTACAGTGTCTATGAGAACACCTGGTCATGATCAAAACCTGGTTCGTGGACTCTTACATTCTGAAGGAGTTCTCGACGATCAATCCTTTAATCCAGATATTCTTCTTAAACAGGAAAACGATGAGGGTGTTGTCACGATTCTCGATGCAACTATACCAAAGGAGAAATTAGGTCACGGTTATTCCAACAGTAGAAGTCTGCTTTCTGTTTCGTCCTGTGGAATTTGTGGAAAAACCGAACTGAAGGATCTTAAGTTCATCGGAAAAGCCATCGATCGAACCGATAAGATCGATATGAATACCATACATCGTTTATTCGAAAAAATGAATGAAGGACAGTTCAATTTTATAGAGTCGGGTGGGGCGCATGCCGCTGCTGCTTTCACTCTTAAAGGAGATCTTTTGAGCATTATGGAAGACATCGGTCGCCATAATGCAGTTGATAAAGTCATTGGTGACCTGATCTTCAAAGAAAATATTAATAAGGCTAAGGTGCTTACGGTAAGCGGTAGGATATCCTATGAAATTGTCATAAAGTGTTTTAAAGCGAGAATACCGTTCTTAGCCGCGGTATCTGCGCCGTCATCTCTTGCTGTTGATTATGCAAAAGAACTTGGAATTACCCTTTTTGCTTTTTGCAGAGATCGTCGAGCAACTTGCTATGCGCATCCTGAAAGAACCTTTATTAGCTCAAAAAATGCCAAAGCCAGCTAAATTATGTCAGACAACTTAAGCGAATTATTAGGACGAAAAGGACTCGATGTCAATCTTTTTGATGAATTGGGCAGAAGGGCGCAGTCAGCGGGAACACCCAGTGATGATGATTTAGCCCAATTGGCCGAAGAATTTCTTGTTGGGACGGCGAATACCTATGGAACAGCAAGTTTTTATGATTTTTTAAAACCTGAAAACAAAGGGAAAAGTGTTTACGTGTGCAACGGGACAGCATGTTTATGCGCTGGCACACAAAACCAGGTAATCGAATCACTGAAAGATCATTTCGATAATGCTGAGATCGGTCATATGACATGCCTCGGCCGATGTCATGAGAATGGTGCTTTTCATTACCGTGGAAGAAATTTTTCCGGAAATGCTCATAAGGAACTCGACGATATAATCGATAAGGAAGAAGAATGGATAGACAACTATTTTGTCGGTCGATCCGGCCCAGCAATACTAACTGCGAAAACTGAATCGGTTGAGTCGTTTTACCAGCCGTTTTTAAAGGCTCTGAATACGGATTCGACCAAGGTTTTGGAAGAAATTAAAATCTCTAACCTACGCGGAAGAGGTGGAGCGGGTTTCCCGATGGGCATGAAACTTGAATTCTGTAGAAATGTTGAAAACGAAATAAAGTTCATCATATGCAATGCCGATGAAGGGGATCCCGGAGCATTTTCCGACAGGTATCTTTTGGAAAAGCAACCGCATGCCGTACTGTTCGGTATGCTCATTGCGGGCTACGTAACCCATGCGAAATACGGGATTTTATATATAAGAGCAGAATATCCCGAATCGGTAAGAGCCATGCAAAAAGCTATAGATGAGCTTCGAAAACAAAATCTTATCGGCGATGACATTAATGGTAGTGGATTTAGTTTTGACTTTAAGATTATCCAGGCCCAGGGATCTTATATATGCGGAGAGGAAACGGCATTGATCAACTCAATTGAAGGTCAGCGACCCGAGGTTCGCGTTAGGCCGCCATATCCGGCCCAGAAAGGCTTGTTTAATAAACCCACGGTTGTTAATAATGTGGAAACACTGGCAGCGGTTCATTATATTATCAAAAACGGCGGAAAAGATTGGAAATCACTTGGAACCGAACGTTCATCTGGCACCAAATTAGTCTGCCTCGACAGTTTTTTTAAGCGTCCGGGACTATATGAAATTGAAATGGGGACACCACTAAAAACCGTGATCTATGATTTAGGTGGCGGTTTTAAATCAGAGGTTAAAGCCCTGCAAATAGGTGGACCGCTTGGCGGCTTGGTTCCTGTTTCAAAAATTGAAGATCTATCGCTCGATTTTGAGTCATTTTCAGAACATGGATTTTTATTAGGACATGCTTCTGTTGTAAGTATACCGCAAGATTTCCCAATTCTAAAGTTTATCGAACATCTTTTCGATTTCGCAGCCTATGAGAGCTGCGGAAAATGTTTCCCCTGTCGGTTAGGGACAAAAAGAGGACAAGAAATGGCGTCCAAAGCTCTTGAAACGGATTATAAAATAGACCGTGACTTAATGAATGACCTTCTAACGACATTAGAAGAAGGATCACTTTGCGCCCACGGTGGAGGAATTCCACTTCCGGTGCGCAATGCATTAGACTATTTTGGCGAAGAATTAAGCCCCTATTTCAAAAATTAAAAGCACTATGAAAACGGCCTATATTGACAATAAGGAATTCGAAATCAATGAAGGGGAGACCATCCTTTCATTTATCCGGCGATACAGGGATAAAGGCCTTATTCCAACCTTGTGCGATGCACCCAATCTCGATCCTTTCGGATCTTGCAGAGTTTGCAGTGTTGAAGTGGCTTTAGAGCCTAATGGCCCTGTTAAGACAATGGCTTCATGTCATGCCCCTGTGGCGAAGGGACAGTACATTTACACCAGCACAGAAACAGTTAAAGCATTACGGAAAAATATCATTGAACTTGTTCTTACCGATCATCCTTTAGACTGTTTGACCTGCGAAGTAAATGGAAATTGTGAGTTGCAAACTGTAGCCGCACAGGTGGGAATTCGCGAAGTGCGATATCCTGAGGGTGATAACCATCTTTATCGCGATAAGGATCTGACACATCCTTATATGACGTCCGATTTATCAAAATGTATCAACTGCTATCGTTGCGTCAGGGCTTGCGATGAGGTACAAGGAGAATTCGTTTTAAGCATGGCAGGTCGTGGTTTCGATACTCATATTATCAAAGGGCTGAATCAATCTTTTATGGATTCTGATTGTGTGAGCTGCGGCGCCTGTTCACAAGCTTGTCCGACTTCGGCAATCTCCGATGTTTTTCAATCAAAGGCTATTCAGGCTACCGAAACGACAAGGACGGTGTGTACCTATTGTGGTGTCGGATGTAATTTAGAAGTGGCAACGAATAATGGAGAAATACTCAGTATTACGGCACCATATGATGCAGAGGTTAACCAGGGGCATACCTGCCTGAAAGGACGATATGCCTTTAAATTTTATGATCATCCTGAACGATTAAATTCCCCGATGATTAAACGCAACGGACATTTTGAGGAAGTAAGTTGGGATGAAGCCTATGATTACATAACATCGAAATTTGTTCAATTTAAAAAAGACTATGGTCCGGATGCCTTAGCAGGTATATCCTCTTCAAGATGCACGAATGAGGAGAATTACCTGATGCAGAAATTTTTCAGGGCAGTAATCAATACAAATAATATCGATGGCTGCGCAAGGGTATGTCATTCGCCTACCGCTTTGGGTATGCAGCGAACCTTCGGAACCGGTGCAGCAACCAATTCTATAGAAGATCTTAAGCATACCAATTGTATACTTGTTATAGGAGCAAATCCTACAGACGCTCACCCGGTTACAGGAGCTAAACTCAAACAATTTGCGATGAAATCAGGTAATGTCACCATCGTAATTGATCCCAGGAGAACAGAATTGGCTCGTTATGCCGATTTTCATATACCCTTACGTCCCGGAACAAATGTGGCCGTGCTGAATATGATGATGTATTACATTATTAAGGAAGGGTTGACCAATGACGATTTTATACGAAGCAGGACTGAGGGATATGACGAATATAAATCTGAACTTCTCAATATAGATTTAGACCATTACGAGGCAGTATCAGGTGTTGACCGGGAATTGATTCGAAGAGCGGCCATCGCTTATGCATCTGCACCAAATGCCATGTCCTTCCACGGACTCGGGGTTACCGAGCATTCTCAAGGGACATTTACGGTAATGCAAATTGCCGATCTGGCTTTATTGACCGGAAATATTGGCCGACCAGGTGTTGGGGTAAACCCGTTAAGAGGACAAAACAATGTGCAGGGATCGGCCGATATGGGGGTTCAACCGCATCAGGGTGCCGGATATCTCGATGTGACCAATCCTGAAGTCAACCAGCTATATAATGAATTTTATGGTGTAGATGTACCAACGCATATAGGCTATAAAATACCGGAGATGTTTGAGGCTGCACTTGAAGGTAAGCTTAAGGCAATATGGATTATCGGGGAGGATGTCGTTCAAACCGATCCAAATACTCAAAAAGTTATCCGGGCTTTAAAAGCAACTGACCTGGTCATTGTTCAGGAGTTATTTATGACCGAAACTGCAAAATATGCCGATGTGATCCTGCCGGGATCATCGTTTCTTGAAAAAAGTGGCACATTTACCAATGGTGAGCGACGTGTGCAGGCTGTACGACAAGTTGTCAAGCCAATTGAAGGAACCAAGCCAGATGGGCAGATCATAGTCGATATAATGAATCGAATGGGTTATCAACAACCCGATTACACGCCCGATGGGATGCTTGAAGAAATATCCCAAATCGTTCCTTTCTTCGCGGGAATACGATGGGATCGTCTTGGAAAAAACGGGTTGCAATGGCCTGTTTCTCAAGATGGGCAGGATACAAAGATTCTGCATAAGGAAGAATTCAAAAGAGGAAAAGGTTATTTTGAATTTAATCCATGGGAGGAAACAGATGAGTTGAAGTCGCATGCAAAGGACTATCCCTATATTCTAACTACGAATCGTGAACTCGAGCACTATAATTGTGGCGCAATGACTAGACGAACCGCCAATGAGCAGATTTTGACTTCTGATTATTTGATGATCCATCCTGATGATGCGGCCAAACATTTGATCGGTGAAGGTGATTTCGTATGCCTGGAATCACCACGCGGAAAAGTTGATGTTAAAGCTCGGATTACCGACGAAGTAAAGCCCGGTATCTTAAGTACAACCTTCCATTTTCCTGATATCATGGTGAATAATATTACCAGCGATATTCACGATTCCGAAGCCAAATGTCCTGAATATAAGGTGGTAGCCGTAAGAATTCGAAAAAGTAAAGGGAAATTTAAAAAAGAATCTGAAATCTACTAACTTATTGATAGATAACAAGATATAACTAAGCTGTAAAAGAAACAGCTTAGAATTGTGTGCATTTCATCGAAGATATTTGCATTTCATGGATTATATATAGTATATTAGCCCTCGAAATTCATTAAACCCCAAATCTGATGAAATCAAATTACCCTCGACGTAATTTCGTATTACTCTTCCTGTGCTATTTATGCATCCATTTTAGCTTTTCACAAAACACCAATTCTGACAAAGCAAAAAAATATCTTGAACTGAAAGGTGAGATAACTTTCCATATTCAAATAAATGACTCTGAAGACATCCAGAAGTTATCTGAAGGACTCTCCATAGTCAATTATGATTCCAATACAAAGATGTTAAAGCTTTGGGGAAATGAAGCTCAGTTTGAGGCCTTCCTTCAAAAAGGAATTGACTATGTTGTCGAAGATATCGATAACGATTCAAGTGTTGCCGCCCCTGATCTAATCAAGCCTGGTGATCCTTCAAAAGCGACATCGGTACCTTGTTCGAGTATTCCACCCTTAACCTTCCCACTTACCGACTACCCAAGCTATGACGAGTATGAATGTACCATGATCTCATTCGCAGCGACTTATCCGGGTATCTGTGAGCTGGTTGATATCGGCGGAACAACAGAAGGTGTTGGAGGTGGCGATAAGCGTTTGCTCTTTATCAAATTCTCAGATAATGTTGCAACGCGAGAGCAGGAACCTCGCCTGATGTATACATCTTCAATGCATGGTGACGAAATAGCCGGTTATCCGATGATGATTGATTTGATCAATTATCTCGCAACTACCTATTATGATACAGGTCATGCCGATCACCTGAGAATCAAGAATTTAATTGATAATTCAGAGATCTGGATTAATCCGAGTGCGAATCCGGATGGAACTTATTATAACGATCCGACAAACACCTCGGTGGCAAATGCTAGACGAGCAAATGATAATGGCTGGGATCTGAATAGGAACTATCCTGACAATATAGGTGGTGCCCATCCAGATGGTAATCCGGTTTATGAACTTGAAACACAACAATTCATGACCCTGGCCGACACCTATCATTTCGTGATTTCGGCCAACTTTCACGGTGGAACCGAAGTTGTTAATTACCCATGGGATAATACTTATACCCGACATGCCGATGATGACTGGTTCTTTTTTATCAGTAAAGAATATGCCGTTAATTGTCAAACCTATGGACCGGCTGGCTATATGGATGCCATGTATACCAATTATGTATGGCCCGGTGTTACCAATGGTGCTGACTGGTACCGCGTTGAAGGCGGACGCCAGGATTATATGAATTATTACAAGCACAGCAAAGAAACAACCATTGAACTTTCAGATATTAAAACCATACCAGCTTCACTTATAGATGACCATTGGTATTGGAATCAGGAGGCTTTAATCGAATACCTTATCCAGGGAACATATGGCTTCCGTGGAATTGTTAAGGACGCGGTTTCAGGCAATCCAATTGATGCAACAATTACCTTAGTTGGTCACGACAATACAAACTCACATACTACTACAGAACTTCCCCTTGGAGATTACTACAGGCCCACAATTGCCGGGACCTATGACATTCTATTTGAAGCTGATTGTTACCAACCATTTACCTTAACCAGTCAAACCATCGCGAATTATGAGACAAAAGTTCTGGCCGATGTACTTTTGACTCCCATAGCAGGTTCACCCCCAACCAACCTTGCTGCATCTAATATAACCGGTAGTTCTGCTGATATAGGATGGGATCCAATTACCGGGGCGTCATACGATTATCGTTACAGAGTAGTAGGTTCACCAACATGGACTGACGTAAATACATCAAATTCAACAGAATCACTTTCCGGGCTCTCCTCGAATACCCAATACGAGGTTCAGGTAAGAAGTACATGTAATAGTAATACGTCGGCCTATAGTGCATCGGAAATATTTACGACATTAAATACAGTAACCCTCCATACTGGATATTTTGAATCAGGATGGGATAATTGGGTAGACGGTGGAGTTGATGCCTCCCGGTATACCGGGGGAACTTTGTCTTACGAAAATCTGGCTTCGATTCAGTTACAAGATAACTCAGGAGTGGCATCTTCAATGACCTCTGAAGTATTCGATTTAACACCCTATTCAAGCGTTACTATAAGTTTCTGGTTCAGGATGAGCAGTATGGAAAATGGCGAAGACTTTTGGTTGAGATATTTCAACGGTACCTCATGGGCTACAATAGACACTTATGTCCAGGGACCTTCTGGTTTCAGTAATGGAGTTTTTTATAATGCAGAATTTACTATAGATTCTCCAACTTACACACTGGCTAACAATGCTCAATTTCGTATTCAAAATGATGCAAGTAATAATAATGATCGTGTTTATATAGATCAGGTAATTATTACTGGAACCCCTACTTGCCTTCCCAGTACAGAAATTTGTGACGGGATCGATAATGATTGTGATGGTTTCATCGATGAGGGTGTGACCAATACCTATTACGCAGATACAGATTCCGATACGTTTGGAGATCCTGGAAATACAATACAAGCATGTTCTGCACCTGCTGGCTATGTATCAGACAACACTGATTGTGATGATACCAATGGTACGGTTTACCCGGGCTCACCTGAGATATGCGACGGTCTGGATAACGATTGTAATACTTTAATAGATGATACGCTTAAGTTTGTAACCTACTATGCCGATAATGACAGTGACGGTTATGGTGACGCTGGCGATAGTTTAAGCACTTGTGACGGAGCACCTGCAGGCTATGTAAGTGACAATACCGACTGTGATGATACCAATGCTGCGATCAATCCCGATACAGTTTGGTATTTGGATGCGGATTCGGACAACTATGCTGTATCCACGGTTAATCAGTGTGCCAATCCTGGTGCGGGATATACATTAACTGTTTTACCCTTAACGGATTGTGATGACACCAATGCGGCGATCAACCCTGGTGCTACAGAGGTATGTGATGGTATAGATAATAACTGCGATGGTAACATCGATGAAGGCGTACTAAACAACTATTATGCCGATGATGACAGTGATGGTTATGGCGATCCTGGAGATGCTGTTCAGGCCTGCACACAACCGGGAGGCTATGTGATAAATAATTTTGACTGTGATGACACCAATGCAGCGATCAATCCGAATACGGTTTGGTACCTTGACAGTGACTCAGACAGCTATGCTGTATCCACGGTTACTCAGTGTGCCAATCCTGGAGTAGGATATACATTAACTGTTCTACCATTAACGGATTGTGATGATACCAATGCGGCGATCAACCCTGGTGCGACAGAGGTATGTGATGGCGTAGATAATAACTGCGATGGTAATATTGATGAAGGTGTACTGAACACCTACTATGCTGATGCGGACTCTGATTCATTTGGAGATCCGGGAAGTACAACAC
>JABDPL010000047.1 GCA_013042825.1 Flavobacteriaceae bacterium
ATATTGACCGTGATGGCATTTTTGCCGTCTTTCCAGTTCCTTATGCTCTCAATCGTATAATAACGTTTCATCTCAGTATCCGATTCAACATCATAAAGCACTTCTATGCTCACCGGAACCGGACGATTGCCCGAACGATTGATAGTGAGTTTTCCATTCTTATAATCCCCTATTGATACTTCTGGAAAGCCCATTCTGAAATACCAGGCATCCCAGAACCAACCCAGATCCTCACCGCTCACATCCTCAAACGTATAAAAGAAATCATAGGGCGTTGGCGATTTCATCGCCCATCGGGTTACATATTCGGTATAACATTTTTTGAACAGCTCATCACCAAGGTATTCATATAAAAGGGCATAGGTGAATGCCGGCAGCGAATAAGAATGATAACCATAATTACCTGCCATATACTGTGAGGACGTTACCGTAGGCAGATCACCGATGGAACCGATCATGCCCTGCATTCCAGGTTTGAAATTGCTGTAGAATGAGCTGGGACTACTGTCCTCGCTGAAATATTTATGCATGGTATATGACGTAACAAAATCAGCCCAGCCTTCATCCATCCAGGCGAATCGCCTTTCGTTCACCCTCACGTACATAGGGAAATAGGTATGGAACAATTCATGAATGGTCACGCCCTGCCCTGGCCCGGCGTTATTGGCCATCATAGGGAATTCCATACCACCGCCACGCAATCCGATAAAGGTGGTGAATGTGGGATACGGATAGGGCACACCGGGAACATCTTCAGAAAAATGCTTCATGGTCTTCTGTTGTACCTTGGTCACCTCTGTATAACGATCGGCCTGCTCCGTCGGGTACGCTGTGCTGATCAGTACATCGCGCCCGTCCACTTTTTGCGACAGTGCATCCCACTGATAATCATCGGAAATGGCAAAGGCAAAATCGGTAACATTATCCGCTCTATAATGCCAGGTACCACTCTTGAGCTTAAGATTTGCCAGGTCTTCGCCGTTTACAACCTGAACCAATTCCATTGATGTTTTGGCTTGCTCATAGCGTTCAAGAATGTTTTCCGGCAGCACTTCAGTACTATTTTCTAAAGTTCCTGTGGCCCAGACAAGGAAATTATCAGGAGCGGTGATTTTGACATCGAAACTTCCCAGGTTGTTATAGAATTCAGTATCGAATGTATAATCGATCCTGTCCCAACCGAAGACATCATCGTAAACCGCTACCTGTGGGTACCAATAAGCAACGAAAAAAGAAGTAGGGTCAATGGCCCCAGTTCGTCTAACGGTAAGCGGGACTTTCTGAACCCAGTCGAATTCCAGAGTCGCGGTTTCGCCACTCTTTAAAGGTTCTTTCAATCGTATATCAAGGTTAGTTCCTGAACGGCCTAACATCTGCGGGTTTTCGAGTTCATAGGCCTCCCCGTTAACAACAACCCTGTTCAAATCAACGCCGTTGTCGTCAATATCCTCAGGATTTACAGACATGCCCCGTTCATTGCCTTTTCTGAATACATCGTAATAAAGACGGATTACAATTGTTGAGAGGTCATCAGGACTGTTATTGGTGTAAATCACGGTTTCTGTTCCACTGAGTTCGCGGGTTTCCGGTGTGACCTCTAACTCAATGGTATAATCAGCTGTGTTCTGCCAGTACTCAGGTCCGGGATTGCCATCCATCGATCGGGTACCTTTTTCATAGGCCTGTTGTATTTCTTTCGGAATGTGAAGCTTGCTTTGAGCGTATGAAAAAGCAGTTAGAAAAATCAGGGACAGTATACTTAGAATCGTTTTTTGTTTCATGATTTAAATTTTGATCCCTTAAAGATACGTAAGAGCAGATACAATTAAAAGAAGTCAGCGATACCTTTAATTGTTTTGGTCATCACAATTATCGGCTTCATCCTCACAAATGCTCAAGATAAAGCGTGACCGACGATTTGCTCTATGCAGATCATCCCGTTTTGATTTAGGGGCAGCAAGAATTTCCTCTTCAGTTTTGATCGGACAGCGTTCACCAAATCCTTTGGCACTGACGATCTGACTCTCCTGAACTTCAGAATTTATAAGATAGTCCTTGATACTCATGGCTCGCTCATGAGAGAGTTTCTGATTAAATTCTTCAGTGCCACGAAGGTCGGTATGGGATTCTATTTTTATGGTCACTTCAGGGTTAGTCAACAGAATTTCGATAAGTGGCAGCAGCTCCACTTTATCGTTGAATGAGAGTTCAGCCGTTCTGTATTCGAATAAAAATGGAGGCATTATTTCACAAGGAAAAGGTTTGAGTGCAAGATTAACATTTTCAGATTCCGAGTGTGAATCGAATTCCTTTAGATCATCATAGAAATAATTCTTACTGGCTCTTAACCTGTAAAACCTATCGCATTCAACATCAAAACTATAGTTTCCTTTTGAATTGACTTGTGCCGTTTTTAAAACCATTCCGAGGGAATCGATTAAATGAACGAAGGCATCAGGGATAGGCTCTCTTGACTCAGAATCTATTACCTGTCCTTGAACTGTTTTGGTCAAAGTCATACTGAATCGGTAAATATTATCTTCGCCTGCGGTGTCAGGATAATTTCGATTTGATGAAAAATAGGCCATAGGTGAACAAATATCATCCTTATCTCGTTCTGCCATGAAGAAAGCAAAGTCATCTTTATCGCTGTTGATGGGTTGATCGAGATGCTCAACTCTTACGCTTTTCGATCCACTTATAACCTCATCAATGTCTCTGACCCTGTATATATCCAGAAGTCCTAAGCTCAGTGTGTCTCCATATATTCCATCTGAAGAAAAATATAAACTTCCATCTTTTGAAACAAAGGGAAAACTTTCCCGGCTTCCGGTATTGATTCCCTTTGGTAAAGCTTTTATTTCTTCGTCGATCGAGCCGTCCTGATTGATGTCTACATAAAAGATGTCAGTTTGCCCCTTGGCATCCCGAAATGGAGCACAGCTAACAAAAAACAATCTCCGATTATCAGGGCTAAGAGCCGGACTGCTCATTGAATAAAGCTCATAATCCAGAAACTTCATCGCGTCCTTGTCCTCGGTTGTTTCTACCCATCGGTTATTGATCCAGGAGGCCCTCCTTAATTTTAAGGTTGAAGTACCTCTTTTGTTATACTTTATTCTTCCTTTTTGATCTGTTTTACCCCCGGAAAAATACATTTTTGGATTCTCTTTATCGGAAGAAATCGTAATCATGGATTCATGTGCATTGCTGTTGAATCCGATATCAGAACTATCCGGGTGTATTGGTTTCAGAACCAACGAGTCAGAATCTTCAAGAATTGCTGCGGAATAGACGTCAAGGAATGGTTCTTCAGTCCATTTATACAACTTATTGTTCAATCGTCTTTTCTTCGAGGGATTTTCTCGTGAGGATGAGAAATACAGGGTATCGTTATAAATGAAACTTCCGAAATCTGAGAACTCAGAATTAATTGTTAATTTCTCGATCGATTGGGGAAGACTATCCAGTTTTTCACGTCCTTTTATCATCTTTCCCTTACCAATTCTGTCATAATAGGCCTGGAATGCCCCAAGCACCTCTGAATCGGGAGCACCTATGCTCTGAAGGCTCAATGCATATCTTCTCAGGAAATCTGAAGCAATTCGGTTATTCTTGTCGGCATCAATGGCCAATTTAAAGTATTCACAAGCCTCTTTTGGCCTTGAGGTATTGTAGTAGCAATTCGCAATACGGGCATAAATCTTCCAGCTGTCCGCACCGCGTTCTTCAGCACCTTTATATAAGCTCAAGGCTTTGTTATAAGCAAATTGATTGAAATATTTATCGGCCAGTTCCAAACGTGTTTCTTGCCCCAGGAGGATTCCCGAATTTATGATTAACAGGACTATCAGATATTTCTTAATCATTTTTTTCATAATCAATAATACCTCGGTGAGGTCTCACGTCGTTTTGGACTAAAAACCTGGTACATTAAAATGACCTCATGCGTTCCATTGCTATATGAGCGAATTTCCGATCTAGGTAACTCGAATGCATAACCGACCCGCCAATCCCGGAAAATTTGGAAATCGGCCAGCAGTCCTATCGCACCCGCAGTATTGTTAAACCGATAGGCAGCACCAAGCCATAGTTTATCGAGGAACAGAAAATTAGCACTGATATCGGTTGAAATGGTTGCCCCGTTTGTGGCCTTAATCATAAAGGAGGGTTTGAATCTTGTTGTTAAGCCAATATCAAATACATAACCGCCTGTAAAATAATAACTTACACGTTCGAGTGCAATGAAATCACTATCCGGAGTAAAACTGTTCTTAACAAGACGAGGGGCTGATAATCCAAGGTAACCGCGCTCCCACATCCACATGATTCCCGCACCCAAATTGGGAGTCCAGCGGTTTTCAATATTTCCGATAATTTGATCTGTTGGGTTTGAGGTGTATAGTTCATTATCCACACTGAATGCTGTGAATCCCGCTTTTAACCCGAAACTCAATGTAGATATATCATTCAAACGAATGGTATACGAAAAGTCGCCATACATATAGGTGAAATTCTCAAATCCCAATTCATCATTTATGAAAGAAAAACCCAGTCCGATTTTGTTATCTCTTAATGGGGAATGAACAGATAAGGTTTGAGTCGTTGGCCCTCCTTCAAACCCGGCCCACTGACTGCGATGTAAACCAATTACCGTTAGGGTTTCCCGGCTTCCGGCATAGGCCGGATTGATGGCAATGGTATTGTACATATATTGGGTGAATTGTGGCAATTGCTGCCCAATTGTTTCGATTGGAAAAGCAGTTAGCAGTAATAATATGACCAAATAAAAAGAAGATTTCAATGGCTTCAATTTAATTGGGAGTAGCTACATAAATGTAGCCGGTTTTTGTCATTTCTGACTCACCCGTTTTATAATTTATGATATAAAAATATGTACCAGTGGTGATCGTTTTTGCCGCACCTACCGCATTTGACTGCGTTCGCCCGTCCCAATCGTTTTGGTAATCGGGATCCTCAAAAATCTTTGCGCCCCAGCGGTTATAAACCTGTACGTGCATGGTGCAGCCAAGAGATCGAGCCAGATCATCGAAACCTCCGAAAAACGTGTCATTCTCACCATCGCCATTTGGGGTCAGGGCGTTTCCTGGGTTCGGTGCACAGTTACCAACACAAGGTGGATCCTCGGCAAGCAGGTTTACCGTTACCTCAATCAAAGGAAGGCATTCATCTGTTCCCTGTATGTAATGGAAAATATAGTCACCAGCTGGTAATTGTTCAATTATTAGTACAGATCCCGATTCAGATACTTCAAGTTCAGTGTCAAAGGGACTCGAGACCAGTGACCAGGAACCTCCGGGAATATATTCTTCGGGTAACAACTCGAATAAATTGAAAATACCATGATTCCTGCAAAGTTGCGTGCTTCCTCCAACAATTAGACCACTGCCTAACTCACGACTCACCAGAGTCGTAGATGTGGCAGTATTACCGCAGGTATCAGTGATTTCGAAGGTGTATATTCGATATTCAATTGTACCGTCTGCACTGGTTCCGTCATCAACACCGGCATCCGATTCGATCTCTCCTTCTTCCGAGCAGTTATCCGTAAAGGTTGTGAACAAGGACTCCGGCCAATCGGCATTACAGCCTTCCAGTGTAAAGTCCTCCAGATCGGCGATAGTCGGCTCGGTCATATCGTATGTACGGGTGACGCGTGTGGTCTCTGTAGAAGAATTACCACAATCATCGGTCACGGTAAAGGTATAAAGCCTGTATTGCAAACAACCATCCTCACTGTCTCCGTCATCAACACCGGCATCCGATTCGATCTCACCGTCATCAGAGCAGTTGTCTGTG
>JABDPL010000048.1 GCA_013042825.1 Flavobacteriaceae bacterium
GATTATTATCAATAGCCGATTTAGGGTACAAGACTCAAATCACGTATTGATACCTTTTAACAATTTGAATAGCGGGATTTATTTCGTCACCCTGAATTTGAATCGCCCTGAAGTATTTAAAATCATCAAAAAATAAAAGCTATGAAACGAGATATAAATTCATTTTTAGTTATAACGGCACTATTGCTTTTTGCCGCATGTAGCGGAGGTGATGACGAGCCTGCTCAAATCGCGCCGCCACCACCGTCAAACACTGCGCCGACACAAGTTTCCCAATTGATATTTCCCTCCTCTGATCTCTTGTGTATTGATAACACCATTACCTTTGACTGGAGTGCATCTACCGATGCCGATGGTGATCCGATCTCTTATAGAATAGTGATTGCCACCGACCGGGACCTTACCAATATTGTTGAACAACGAACCGTGTCTTCTACGTCTATAACCATTACTCTGGATGAGGGCGTTGCTTATTACTGGGCTGTAACCGCCAGGGATAACCAAGGTGCAGAAGCTAATCCTTCGGCGACCTTTGCATTTTATACTGAAAGTCCCGGTGTTTCGAACCACGCCCCGTTCACTGCAGCATTGAATGCACCTCAGAATGGTGAAACGGTAAGCGCGGGCTCTGTAAATCTGAGTTGGATCGGTGGTGATGCCGATGCGGGCGATGTGTTGTCTTATGATGTCTACTTTGGAGAAACAGAAGATCCTCCTTTGATCCAATCGGATGTTGCCGTGGAAAATTTTGATGTAACGACTTCGGCTGGCACTACCTATTACTGGCGAGTTGATACAACTGATGATTCGGGAGTCAAAACAATTGGACAGGTCTGGACATTTGAGACCAACTAAATACCATTGATAAATCATCAGCTTGATGGTTATCAAGGTCTGATTTTTCAAACTGACTTAAGTTGAGGCGATGGAACTTCCCTCTTGAGGTGATCAGTGATCTGCCAGTTGGATCTTCGACCGGATCCTGCTTAAACTCACCGGTGTGATCCCCAGGTATGAGGCTATGTAGTTCAACGGTATCCTTTTTATGATTTCCTGGGAATGTTCCAATAGATTCCGGTATCGTTCTTCGGCTGTATGAAACTGCAGGCTTTCGATACGTTCTACGGTTTTCACATACGCCTGCTCAAATATCAGCCTGAACAACCGCTCTATATCCGGATTATCATCATATAACTGGAATAGTTTTGTGGAATTTATCGCAACCAGGTCAGTATCCTCAATCGCCTGAATGCCTTTGCGCGATGGCTTGGCATCGAACAGGCTATCTGAACGGGCCACGATAGAATTTTCAAACTCAAAGCTTTCCGTAACACTGAGGCCGTTCTTTATGTAGTGGATCCGTAATAATCCGTTTTTAACAAAATATACCGTCCGGCAAGTGCTGCCGATGTGTTGCAGGTCTTCTCCCTTTCGAACGGTCACTTCGGAAGAAATGTTTTCCAGAAGTTCCTTCGATCGTTTTGAAATGGGATGGATCTTGTCGATATGATCGAAAAACGTCTCCAAATTGATCGCGATATTATATCAGGCTTGGTCTATACTAAGGTAAACATTAAAATGCTGACAAAAAAAATGGCGCTTATCCATATGATATCACGCCATTTTTGCTATTAATGTAAATAGGGAGTAAAATGCTTTGTTGCAATGATATCATAATTTATCTGTTCATGAATTAACATTTGTTAATTAATGAAAGGTGAATCTCTGGTTAGTATGATCGTATTTTGAAAATCCGACGAACTTATTTGGAAATTGTCCAGGATGACAGCATTATGCTATCGAGGAATCACTTTTAATATTTTCCTGCCCTTTCTGGTTTCAATAACAATAAACCGAAATTCATCTGCTTTAAGTGGCATTGTTATGGACTTCTGTCCATAAATCTGATGCTTTTGACTTAAAATTTTTCGCCCGACCAGATCGTATACTCCAATATCAACCTTGTCGAACAATCCATTGATGTGGAGTTTATCATTAAAATAATAAGCTATAACTGTATTCAGTTCCGGATCATTGGTCCCAAGAGTATTCCAGCAAGTGGATTGGCTCGGTAATCCGGTAAATGTAATGTTATCTGATCCTTGGGTATTTGGAGAAATCCCTTCACCATAACCTTCGTCATAGGTAAATCCTTGGGGACTTACATATACGCCTACCAACATGAATTCATCACCGGGTTCTAACAAAATATTAGAAGCCTCAAAACTGATTTCAAATCCCGGTTGTGTATTCGAAGATAAGGTTGAATTAACCGATCCTATATAAATCAAATCACCCGATCCTACAATTCCATTGTTAGGGATGCCATACAGCCCACCGGAACTGGCATCAACAGCAATCGCATAAGCCGCTTCAAAATCAGCAGGAAATGTAATTGTACTGCCAAAACCAAAGGCATTGCTATTGCTTATTGCGATTCTGTAAGGATCTGCATCGTCATCAACAGTATTATCGATAGTGGTTCTTCCTGCTTTTCCTGTGGCAATGTAGAACACCAATATATCGTTGAATTCGGAACCGGCTGTTTCCGTTCCCAGATCGATCGAAAAATGTATCTCAGTCCCGAAGTACCCGCTTAGATAACCCCCATTACCGATAACTCCCCCTGCCCCTGTATTACCATTAGCAGAACAAGGCGGTGGTGGAATTCTTTCTTGTGCAAAGACGGAGGAGGTTAAAAGCAGGAAAAGCAGTATTCTAAGTTTCATAGCGGACCCTTATATATTTATTGGCTTAATAAAGATAAGCGATTTTCTTCATGCTCTTCCAGATCACTCCTCAACCCGGGATAGGACAACACATCTTTTCCATCATTAAGTATACGGACAGAATTTTTTGCGCTGTTGATAACATCTTCAAAACTCTTTCAAAAGCATTTCTGAATTGATTGTCAATAATCATAATTTAGTAAAGGACTAATCAGTCTTTTATTACATGCATTATTACAGTATTGAAGTTGTTTTCCAGGAGGTTCCTGGTGAAATAAGCATTTGTTTTTCAATTTCCGGATGTCCCTTACGATGTGAAGGCTGTCATTCTCCATTTCTATGGAAGGACGGCAATGGCCGGATAATGACCAGGAAGGTTTTTATCGACACCCTATGCCGCTATTCCCCAATGGCTACATGCGTCTTATTCATGGGCGGGGAATGGCATGAAGATGAATTGGTTTCCTATTTGAAACTAGCCCGAAAAATGAACTTCAAAACCTGTCTGTATACCGGAGAAGATAATGTTTCAGACAGATTATTAAACGAACTTACCTGGCTCAAAACCGGGAAATGGATCCCATCATTGGGTGCCCTTAATTGCCGCACAACCAATCAGAATTTTACGCAAGTCAGCACGAATAAAAACTATAACCACTTATTTCTCATTTAAACATGATTACGCTCTCACCCCGGCAATTATCCTCAAAATTAGCATTCATCGATCATTATATTTCTTCAAGTAATCCGGCTGACGGTTCAAGGTTTGACCCCAATGCCAATGTCACCACAAAGAACATTGCCACCCTGGAAGCAGAGTTGAACAAGGACATCAATATTCAGATCAACAGGGCTTTGATGAAACGCAAAATAGATTCTTTATATGGAACAGCCCTTGCCGAGGAATACACCCGTCAAATCGATTCACATGAAATATACGTTCATGACGAGACCTCTTTAAAGCCTTATTGCGCTTCTATTAGTATGTATCCATTTTTACTGGACGGCCTTACCAAAATTGGTGGCGAGAGCCGTGCCCCAAAACATTTGGAGAGCTATTGTGGCGAATTTGTAAATCTTGTTTTCGCTATAAGTTCCCAATTTGCAGGTGCATTGGCAACTGTAGAATTCCTGATGTACTTTGATTATTTCGCCACAAAAGACTATGGTGCTGATTATCTGGAAACCAATAAACAATTGATAGACAATCATTTACAACATGTGGTCTACGCCATCAACCAGCCTGCAGCCGCACGCGGATACCAGTCGGTTTTCTGGAATATTTCAATCTATGATGAGCCGTATTTTAACAGTATGTTCTCCGATTTTGTATTTCCTGATATGAGCAGTCCAAACTGGGAACGCGTAAAGAAATTGCAGGCCTACTTCATGTCATGGTTCAATTCTGAACGCGATAAAGCCATTCTGACTTTTCCCGTTGTAACCGCCGCTATGTTGATTAAAGACGGTGAACCTGTTGATTCCATCTTTACCGAGATGTGTGCAAAAGAACTCAGTGAAGGCAATTCCTTTTTTATTTACCAATCTGAAAATGCCGATAGCCTCGCCTCTTGTTGCAGGCTGAGGAATGAAATAAACGACAACACCTTCAGTTACTCCCTGGGTGCCGGAGGCGTATCGACAGGATCTATCAATGTAATCACCCTCAACATGAACAGGCTTGTTCAAAATGGTGCCGACATTCGGGAGGAAGTTCGGAAAATTCATAAATACCAGCTAGCATACAGGTCGTTAATAGATGAATATTACGAAGCCGGTTTACTGCCGGTATATAACGCTGGTTTTATAGGTTTAGACAAACAATTTCTGACCATAGGCATCAACGGTTTGTTGGAAGCAGCAGAAAGCAGAGGCCTTACCGCTGCTAACAATGAAGACTATAAAGCCTTTGTGAACAGCTATTTGAAAACGATCTTTGAGGAGAACAAACGGGCAAAGGAGATATATGGTTATATGTTCAATACGGAATTTGTACCGGCTGAGAATCTCGGTGTGAAAAACGCCAAATGGGATAAAAACGACGGCTTGTTCGTGCCGAGAGACTGTTATAACTCCTACTTTTTTAAGGTGGAAGATCCGCATACGAATGTTCTCGATAAAATAATCCTGCATGGAAAAGAGACCATTCGATACCTCGACGGCGGTTCTGCCCTGCATCTCAATCTTGAAGAAGCTCCTAATAAAAAGGGATTTATCAATCTCATAAGAGCAACAGCGCAGGCCGGTTGCAATTATTTCTGTTTTAATATCAGAATAACCATTTGTAACGACTGCGATCATATCGACAAACAAACCCTGGATCATTGCCCGAACTGCCAATCGACAAACATCGATCATGCCACCCGGGTCATCGGATACCTGAAGCGTGTATCGAGTTTTAGTTCAGGCCGGCAAAATGAACATGCGCTGAGGTACTATCAAATTGAAAGAAAGCCCGAACAGCACATGGAGGAAAAAGAAGTTTTGGAATTAATGGAAACCAATGACTAATTATCCCTTCATTTGAAATTTCAACAGTTGAATTCCTTTAGGGAAATAATTTTATCGGAGCTTTTAATTTCTTCGGCCAGTTTATAGATTGATTTATCCCTGAAATCATTGAGGATTTCCTGTTTAAAGGGGGAAACGATATGATGAACCGGGCAGGGATTATCGTCTTCACATTCCGCCAATCCCAGAAAACAAGCTTCAAAATTATGTTTGCTATCTATGCAATTCACAACATCCCAAATGGAATTTCGCAAATTATCTTCAGTGAGATAAAAACCGCCATTTGGTCCCTTGACCGAAGTGATCAGTTGGCCTTTAACCAGCCTTTGCAACAATTTAGCTAAGAAGGGTTGTGGCGTATCAAGAGCCTCCGAAATGGTCTTCACTCCCTTTTTATTCTCCTTAGAAGCATATATCGCCAAATAGAGAATTGATCTGATCGCATATTGGCAGGCATTAGTCAGCATAACTTAAATTAGAGTTGATCAAAAATAACCAAACTCAATAAAAGCCACTTAAAATTTAAGTGGCTTTAGTTATTCAGATCCTTTTTTATACTCCAAAGGATAAAATTGATGGTATCTGTGATTTAATCCATCGTTCCAGTTGACATCTCAGGCACGAGTTGCAACAGATCTCTTTGCTCTCCCCAGTACTCCAGAGAGGCATCAAAATTATTCCAATCTTCATCCCAAGAACGCCATCCAAAAAGTTCATCATAATCTTCTTTTGCAGTCGTTTCTCTTTCCGGACTCTCTGCACGCTTATGCGTTTCAAAGCCAATGGCTAAAATGAACTGGTTTCTATTTCCGCCACTCTCCAGTCTATACAATGACCGGCCTGCCCATCCTCTTTTTTCAGCCACTTTCGACATTCTATACATAGCCCTCCGGAAATGCATAATTTTATCAGCCTTTACATTATAAAATGTTCTGCTAACGTATTTTGAAGGCGTCGAATTTTCAGGGTCAGGGTCATACGACCCGTTATTCAATCTTCGCCATCTGACCTGGCCCTGACTTTTAGCAATATATTCTCCTACATTGTCGTTCCAATATTTTCCCTCGGCTGTTCTGTCGAGATCATAATCTGCCGCAGATTTATTGCCTTCAACACGAAGATAAGTACCACTATCGGGCCCAGTTATAATTCTGTAGGTCGTTATGGCAGTCTCCGGAGTTTTATTGAACATAGCTGTTTTTTTGGCAGCAGCTTTTTCAAAATCCTCTCGCATACCCTCTTTTGGGGTATACTCCCAGGTATTCCAATAAACTTCATTATTGCTTCTTTGAGAATAAATGGATGTACTTAAAAACAGTATCATCCAAAAAAATAATTGATTTTTCATTTTGGTTAGTTTTTGATTAGTAAAATATATTCGGCCTTCGGCCTTATCTGAAAATCAGAGTCTTTAATTACATCAATAGATGAGAGGGCTTGATACTTTTATACAGGAAGTCAAAAGGGATATTTATCCCGAAGCTGTTTTTAAATATACAGAAAAAATCGCCATAACCCTAATCGGAGTCTCTCCAACCATACATAACCGCTATTTACTGAACTCTTCGGGGTTGATCAGATTTTGACCGTTGCGATGAACAAATAGGCTTATAAGAAGTTGGTTGTTTTCTTACTGAAACAGAACTAACAATAGATCGGTTGTGAAGTATGAACTTAACCTTTGTATTTAGAAATTATATCATTGCTTTTTTAGTCGATTAATCGTAAATTACAGATAGTCAGGATAGGCCCTGACAGGCCTGTTTTTTAATATCCCAACATCCCTTATGTCTAAAAGAAGACTGGTCGCAATAATGTTTACGGATATCGAAGGCTACACCGCCCTGATGCAAAGGAGTGAAGCAGAAGCCTTGCGTTTACGACGAGCCCACCGGAAGATCTTCAACAGTATTACTGAGGAATTCAATGGAGAGATACTACAGTACTATGGGGACGGCACGCTCAGCATCTTTGAGAGTGCGGTCGATGCGGTAAAATGTGGTATCGCCATGCAACTTGCCTTCCAAAAAGACACCAGGATACCGGTTCGTATTGGTGTTCATTCCGGTGACGTCATTCAGTCTGAAGAGGATATTATTGGCGATGCGGTTAATATAGCATCAAGGGTGGAATCACTTGCCGTTCCGGGTAGTGTATTTATATCCGAAAAGGTATTTGATGAAATAAAGAATAGCCCCGATATCGAAACCGCGTACCTCGATGCTTTCAAATTCAAAAATGTAAAACACCCTCTCGGTGTTTACGCCATTTCCAATGAGGGTCTGGTCATACCAGCACGGAAGTCCCTCACCGGAAAGCTTGAAAGTAAAAAATCAACCAAGCAGATCCTGGCTGGCGCTGCGATTATTGTGCTGCTCGTTTTAGCTTGGTTTGTTCAGGATTTTTTTCCATCTCATAAAGAACAAACCATCGTCCTTCTGCCCCCAAAAAACTACACTGGAGAAGCGAATCTGGATTACCTGGTGGAAGGCGTTCATGATCTTTTGTACGGAGACCTTTGCAAGGTCAGTAAGGACCTGAGGGTCATTTCTCCTTTTACCGCCAGGGCTCTGACCAAGGCGGGCAAATCGATGTCTGAGATAGCCACTGAGTTAGATGCCGATTATTTCCTTGAAACTTCTATCTCCTGTGTAGAAGGAGATAACATATGTATCAATCCCCGTTTGGTGCAATTCGACTCCGAGGAAAGGCAGGTCTGGACCCAAGAATATTTTGAGAAAAAAGGGGAGATCCTGAACTTCAATCACTTCCTGGTTAATAAAATCGCGGACGACTTAAATGTACAACTTAGCCCGAATGTGGAACTTGCGTTGGCTAGATCCAATCCAGTAGACACCTCAGCCATTGACCTTTATCTGCGTGGAGAGCATTACCTGGATCAGATCAACCCTATGACACTAACCAAAGCGGGTGAGCTTTTCAGCCAGGCCATTGAAAAAGATCCGGACTGGGGGCTTCCTTATGCGGGTTTGTCCATGGTGATCTCTTACCAGATGCAAATGGGATTTATCCCTCCTGCAATAGGCATTCCCAAACTGCATGAATACCTCCCTATTGCTTTCGAACTGGATCCTAACTCCTCCCGGGCATACCTGGCTAAGGCAATCAGTGCAGGTTGGGCAGAGTGGAACTGGAAGAAAGCGGAAACTGCTTTCCTGGAATCCCTGAGGCGAGATCCTAACGATCCGTTGTGCCGGGCGTTTTATGCCCATTATCTGATAATACATAGACGAAATGATGAAGCGCTTAAGCAAGCTCAGATCGCTGAGCGTCTTGACCCCTTAAGGCCATTTGTGCTGGGACTGCAAAGCATAGTGATTGGCATGGGAACAGGTGATTATGATGCTGCCCTGGCTAAGGCGGAAAAAGCACTTTCTATCGATCCGAATCACTACCTTGGGAAAATAGCCAGAAGTTACGCCTTGAATGCTCTAGGCGATTTCGATAGCGTCTTTGAATACTGGAAGGAATTTAATTTACCGCGATGGCAAAAATATGGGGTTGACGAACTGTTCGAGCGTACGTTCAGGGAAGAGGGCTGGATTGCCTTTTTAAAGGAATCGGTCCGGGTAAATGAGGAGGTCATGGCTAAAGATGGTTTGTTGATACCAATAGACCAGGGCTATAAATATGTTGATATTAATAATTACAACAAGGCCTTGGAGTACTTTGAACAGGCTTTGGACAGGCACAATCCGAACATGCCCTACATTTCTGCATCCTACCACTACAATAAATTGAAGGATTATCCCGAGTATTTGGTCCTTTTGAAAAAAATGAATCTGCCTGCCGAATAGTTCGAATAATTTTTCTCCTTTAAGGTACATCTTACCATCAACTTCAACATGCGTTTCCCCTGTGAGGTTTTGAAGTATCATTCTCGCCTAATGGCGTCTGTTTTAATCAAGAAGAACTCGAAGTAGGTAAAGCATAAATGTCTTCGTTAATACATGATTATCGTCTTTCCGGCATTGACATCCATAATATTTCCTGAAAATGTTCTGAAGGACTATTAATTGAATAACTGCCGACTTACAGACTTTTTGAATCAAATCATCCGCCATGCGCCACTTTATCCAATAAACCAAAATGAATAAAAGTGATACCTGGCCAAACGAAGAAAGATTGTCTTATATAACCTGAAATGAAAATTTGTCTAAGCGATCAGCGAATTACTACTCATGAATAATGAGTAAAGGCACGGAGGTGTTAAAGGTTTGTTTCAAGGTAACACTGCCGCTGAAAAGTCGGTTTAGAAAGCTTTTCTTGGTTCTTAACAAGCAAAGTAAATCCGTGTCGTTGTTATTGATATGAAAATTGAGTTGGCGGTTCAATTCCCCGTTACCGCTCTTATGCGTGAGTTTTGGATCTAATTCCATTAACGGTCCAAGCATAGTTTCAAAATCGGGTGCTACATTTTCAGAAATATGGAGGATCTCCAGGTTACTATTATGAGCCTCCAACAAGGTCTTTAACGGTTTGATCACCGTTTCATCGGAAATCGCATCATCCCCAACAGCAAAGACAAGATTATTTAAGGACTCAAACTTGTAATCAAGCGGCACCACTATTACCGGAACTGAGGTTTTAGACACCACGCCTCCGGCCACACTTCCCATAAATACTTCTTTTAAGCCACTTACTCCTTTCGTTCCCATGACAATAAAATCATAATTACCACTATTACCCATGTTTGCAATTGTGGAAACCGCATAATTCTTAGCCAGCTTCGATTTAAAATAAACCTCAGGTGATTCTGTTTCCATCTCTTTGATCAATGCAGACATCTGGCTTTTAGCCTCTTTAATCAGGATGCTATCGATAGATTTCATCATCAAGGCTGTTGATTTTGCTCCAAAAATATGAAGTACGGTGATCTCTAATTTTGAACCTTCAAATAAATGTGCAGCATATCGCAGGGCGTTTTTAGAGGTATCAGAAAAATCAACGGGAACTAGAATTCTTAGCATAGTAACAGTATATGAATTATATCATCAATTGAATCTCGAAACAAGTTGTCTTTACAACCATTTTTTATAGTCGGAAATCAACGTGCTTATGTTACTAAAGTACAAAAACTGCAAATAAGTATTACAAGATAATCTACTATTTGTTTGGTTTGAATATTCATTTTTATTTACAGATTTATTTTATTTTTGGGAAACCTTCCGAAACAGATTTTTTTGCTGCGAATGATTGCATTCGAACTTAACATTGGGTATCTTCATATCCTCAAATTAACGCTAAATTTATTATGACAATTTTAGATAAAATACTCTTCGCTCAAGATTTTGCTTCATCCTCAGAAAACCTTGAGTCTGTGGCTATCTCCTTAGCCAAAACCTTTAATTCTACTGTGGTTCCCATTCATGTTCTTCCCGACGACATCGTGAATCCAAAGGTGAAAGATTTACTGGATGACACCGCCCACTCGCGCCTCGAGTCGGTCTCGAAAAGCATAAAGGCAAAAGGTGTTGAGGTAGAAAGCCCGATAATCAAATATGGTGTTGCCCATGATGCTATTGTTATGGCAGCTTCTCAGGTCAATGCCAACATGATATTGGTCGGTTCCGGAGAGAACAGGGCCAAAGAATTATTCAAACTGGGAACAACAACCGAACGCATCATCCAAAGCAGTGAAAAGCCGGTTCTGGTTATCAAGGAAGGTGATCCATTCGATGTTAATACCATCCTTTGTCCAGTCGATTTTTCCGATCCCTCCAAAAGGGCTTTGAACAATGCCATAATTATTGCCAGACGTTTGAGCGCCAGGCTTATTATTCTGAGTGTGTCTGAAGTTCCAAGTTCCTCCTGGTTTGCTTCTAAGGCAGACCTTGGAAAAGAGAATTCAGAACGCTTTGAAAAGCACAAAACAGATTTTGAACAATTCCTAAGTCAATTTAATCTGAATGACTTGAATTGGTCAAAAGAGGAACGTTCCGGGAACGCAGCAGAAGAAATTCTTGATACGATCTCCAGCAAAAATGTCGATTTGCTTATTATGGGAACTGCAGGACGCACAGGTCTGAACCGGCTGGTTGTTGGAAGTGTTACAGAAAAGGTCATTCGTGAGGTTCCATGTTCATTCCTTACGCTGAAATCACAGGATGTAATCACGCTTCATCTGGAAACCGACATCAAGGACTTTGAAACGCTATTTGAAGCCGGTGCGCAGCTCGAAAAAGATGGCCTGTACGAAGAAGCCATTGAGCAGTTCAAGGCAAGTCTGAATATCAATCCAATGCATGTGCCCGCCTACAGCGCCATTGCCAAATTATTGGATAAGATAGGTGAACCGGAAAAAGCCGCTTTGTACCGTAAGAGCGCCAATGAGATCAAGGAAAGAATCTGGTATGCCAAAATTGAAGAAGAAGTGCGAAAACTAAGAGGAAGCTAAATCAAATTTAACCTTAAAGAAATTTAGATTACTTGGAAAAAGCAAAAGGAAAGGTCATTAGTGTTAGTGAATCCCTGGTGGGAGTTGAAAACACGCATGGCTCTGTAATGAATGGCGAAGTCGCCTATATACTTATAGAAGATGGCAAGCGCTTAAAGTCGGAGGTTATTGATGTTAAACAAGGAAACCTGGTCTACTTACAAGTGTTTGAAGACACGTCCTGGATGAAGGTAGGAGATGATGTTGAATTTACCGGGATTCCTCTATCGGTTAAATTAGGGCCTGGGATCCTGGGTTCGGTTACTGACGGACTTCAAAACCCCCTGTATGAATTAGCAAAGAAAGAGTGGTTTTTGGAGCGAGGTATGGTGGTGGCTCCTCTGGATGAAACGATTAAATGGGATTTTTCACCAAAGGCCAAAACCGGGGATACCGTTACAGGTGGTTCTGTTTTGGGAACGGTTCCAGAAAAAATGTTCAAGCATAAAATCTTTGTGCCGTTTTTCCTTCAGGGTGAGTATACCATAGAACAGATCGTTGAAGAAGGTGATTACACTATAAAAGATACCATTGCTACAATAAAAGACAGCTCAGGGAATACCAGGGATCTGACAATGGCCTTTGATTGGCCGGTAAAACAAGCCATGCCATTTCACGAACGTTCAGTGCCATCGGAAACCCTTCCAACCGGGATGCGAATATTAGATGCGCTTTTTCCAATTGCCTATGGCGGAACAGCCTGCAATCCGGGGCCATTTGGTGCCGGAAAAACAGTGCTTCAACACAGTATTGCCAAGCACTCCAGGGCTGATGTTGTTATTATAGCAGCTTGTGGCGAACGTGCCGGTGAGGCTGTTGAAATCTTTAAAGATTTCCCTGAATTAATCGATCCCAGGACAGGAAAATCCTTGATGGACAGAACCTATATCGTGGGTAATACTTCCTCCATGCCGGTAGCAGCTCGTGAGGCTTCGGTTTACATGGCAACCGCCGTTGGTGAATACTATCGCAAACAAGGTTTGAATGTGTTGATCCTAGCCGATTCCACCTCGCGCTGGGCGCAGGCATTAAGGGAAACTTCGGGACGTAAAGAAGAAATTCCCGGACCGGAAGCCTTCCCGATGTATATTTCTACTCTGATCTCTGCATTTTATGATAGAGCAGGCGTTGAAATATTGCCTGATGGCACGAAAAGCTCTCTGAGTATAATCGGCACTATATCTCCGGCTGGTGGGAATTTTGACGAGCCTGTAACCCAGGCGACATTGCTCAGTACGGGTGCTTTTTTAGGTCTTTCACGTGAATTGTCGGATGCCAGGAAATATCCTGCCATTGACCGCTTGGAAAGTAGCTCGAATTACCCGTCACTTATTTCGGATGACGAGGTGCGTTTTTTAAAGGAAATGCTACATGAAGGAAAATCTATTGCCTCTAATCTGATTCTGATGGGAGAACGCGGTATATCGAATGAAGCCTATATCACTTATCAAAAGGTCGAGCTGTTAGATGCCGTATTTCTACAACAAAACAGCTTCCAGGAAATCGATGGTGTAACCAATCCTGAACGTCTGAGATTGATGTTCGATATGATACGATATATTATTGATGCCGATGTTCATATAGACGTCAAAGAAGACATCAGGTCTCATTTCAATTTTATTCGACAAGCGTTTATCGACTGGAATTATATGAAATTAGATGATCCGAATTTTGAAAAACAGAAAACCAAAATCGTTAATCTGGTAAAACAAAAAGTACATGTTAAGGAAAACGTATGAGCATATTGATAGCATAGGAAGAGCTATTCTGACTATTGATGCCAAAGATGTACATAATAAAGAATTAGCTGAGGTTATTTATCCCGACGGCAGAAAGGCATTTGCCCAGGTTATTGCTCTCGATCGCAGTAAGGTCACCCTTCAGCTTTTTGGCGGAGGTTTTGGTGTTTCTACCGATTGTAAAGTGCGTTTTTTAGGAAATCCCGTCCAGGTGGGTTTTTCAGATGAGATGTTGGGACGGGTCTATGCGGGTAACGGGCAACCAATAGATGGCGGACCCCAATTGGTGTCGGATATGACGCGAGTAGCCGGCCCATCTATCAACCCGGTGAAACGTCTCATTCCGAAGAATATGATACGCACAGGTGTGCCCATGATCGATGTATTCAATACCTTGGTGCGTTCTCAGAAGATCCCGATTTTCGCCAGAGCAGGCGAACCATACAACAGGTTGCTGGCTAATATTGCAACGCAGACCGATGCCGACGTGATTATTATTGGCGGTGTTGGCCTTAAGTATGATGAATACCATTATTTCAACGAACGTATCGAGGAAGCAGGTAGTAAGAGTAAAACCATTATGTTCATTCATACACACAGGGATTCCGTGGTTGAAGGTCTTATGGTGCCCGATTTAGCATTGGCAGTTGGAGAACGTTTTGCACTTCAGGGTAAAAATGTATTTGTGCTGTTATCAGATATGACCCAATGG
>JABDPL010000051.1 GCA_013042825.1 Flavobacteriaceae bacterium
CAATAATGGTGATGGTACCTATAGCTATACCCTAACTCCAGATGCGATTTATGAAACAACAGGAATTGGAAGAATGGGCATGTTGGTTAAAGCGAAAGATGGAACTGGCGATAAAAAATCTGATCCAGATTTCTTTGTTGAGGTAGGACGTGTTCAGCTTACTATTCTGAACCCCGCGGAAGATCCGGTTATCATCAACAGCGGGGATGATGTGCTGATACAGGCCTGGATGAATAACGGAACGGCCATTGGTGATTTTGAAGTATTCCTTGATGATGTGTCACAAGCCTCTGCAACAAATGTGTTGTTGTATCAAACAACACTTACTAACCTGACAACAAGCGGAACTGTAAAAGTCGTAGGTTCTCCAACCGCATCTCCAGATGTAGGCGAAGATTCTTTTGAATTGATAGTTGCACCAACCGTCCCTCAACAGGATCTGCCCGAAGGAGTTGAAGATGGAATCAATTATGACAGTAATATCGATTCTAAAGCGACCCTGGTATTGAATGCGCCGAATAAAGACTTTGTATATGTTGCCGGCAGTTGGAATAGTTATACCCCAGGTCCTTCAGACCTGATGCGCCAGGATCCATCTACAGGAAAATACTGGCTCGAGATCACAGGCTTAACACCCGGAACTAAATATCATTATCAATATTGGGTCTATGACCAGAATCCTGTGGCCGACTCCCCATCACTGGTAAAGACTGCAGATCCTTTCTCAACGCTGGTGCTGTCGCCCTTCGATGACCCATTCATTCCGGTATCTACATATCCTGATCTGCCTGCTTATCCTGCAGGACAGGAACGGGAAGTCTCAGTTTTGGAGACTGGCAGAATGTCATATAACTGGCAAGTGACGAACTTCAATAAACCAAAGAAAGAGGACCTCGTTATATATGAAGTATTGATCAGGGATTTTGATGCCGACCGGAATTACCAGGACCTGATAGACCGCATTGACTATTTTAAGGGCCTTAATATCAATGCCATTCAACTTATGCCGATCATGGAGTATGACGGCAATGAAAGCTGGGGTTATAATACGGCTTATCATATGGCACTTGATAAATTTTATGGAACAGAGGATAAGTTTAAAGAATTCGTAGACTTATGCCATCAGAATGGGATAGCTGTCATTCTTGATATCGCCCTAAATCATGCTACCGGTCGAAATCCATTGGTACGCATGTGGATGGACGACCCGGAAAACGACGGTTGGGGCGGACCAAGCACCGAAAATCCTTATTTCAATCAAACCGCAACACATGCCTATAGTGTTTTTAATGATTTCGATCACTCGAATACCTTGACACAGTATTATACTGAGCGGGTGATCAAACACTGGGTTGAAGATTTTAAAATCGATGGCTTCCGTTGGGATCTTACCAAAGGCTTTACCCAAAATTGTACCGCCAGTAACGAGAGCTGTACAAACAACTATCAGCAAGACCGTGTTGATCGTTTAAAAGCTTATGCTGATTATTCCTGGGGTTTAGATCCGGATCATTATGTCATTTTCGAGCATCTGGGACTTGACGGTGAAGAACAACAATGGGCCAATTACAAGCTTAATGAAGGCAAAGGAATCATGATGTGGGGAAAAATGACCGATCCTTATAACCAATTGACCATGGGGTATTCGTCAGGATCAAATTTCAATCGCATGGGCCATGTGGCACATGGATTTGACGGGCCTCGGGTTATGGGCTATCCAGAAAGTCATGATGAGGAACGCCTGATGTACAGAAACCTGCAATTCGGGAATTCAGGTTTTAATTATGACATCACTGATCTGAACACTGCCTTAGGCAGGATGCCTGCTTTGGGCGCGGTTGCATTTATGATTCCCGGACCTAAAATGATCTGGCATTTTGCCGAACTGGGTATGGAAAATTCCATCTTCACATGCTCCGACGGATCATTTAACAATCCGGATTGTAAACTGGACACCAAACCTCAACCGCAATGGGCCAACAACTGGCCCTCCGATCCTAACCGAAGCGCTATTTATAACGCCTGGGCCAGGCTTTTTGATTTGAAGATCAATGAAGCTGTTTTTGAAGGAGATTACAGCATTGATTCAGGAACTTTGACTCCAAGGATCTATGTATTCGATTATTCAATTCCATTAAATGAACTGCGAAATGTTGTTATTTTGGCGAACTTCGGAGTGTCGGCTCAAGATGTAACACCTGATTTCCCTGATCAGGGAACCTGGTATGATTTGATGGACGAAACCGGAAACACTACACTTGAAGTTATGAATACAGCTACGGGCATAAACATACCGGCGGGTGAATTCCGGATTTACGGTAACGCACTTCCGGAGACCTTATCGACAGATGTATTCGATATAAATGCCGACTTCAGAATTTATCCGAATCCGAGTTCAGCTGAGGTAAATCTCAGCAAGGCCGTTAACAAACTTGTGATATATGATATCACTGGTAAGGCTGTTAGTGAATTTAAAGGGGACTTCCCGGCCGGAACTGCATTTGATATTTCAGAATTGGCAAATGATTTATACATCGTTAAGATCGAAACCGAAAACGGCATAAATCAATCTGCCAAATTGATCAAAATGTAGGCTGATGTCATTTACGTGAACAAAGAGGAGCAGGTTTTCGGGCTTGCTCTTTTTTTAAAGGATCCGGCCATCCGACATATTGATAATGCGGTCGGTCCGTTCGGCAAAATCAAGGTCATGCGTAACAACCAGAAGTGTCAATACCTCCTGCTCACATAATTGCTTGAAGATATTGAAAACATTATCTGAATTATAACTGTCAAGGTTACCCGTAGGCTCATCGCCCATAATAATTGCCGGATTATTGATCAGGGCCCTTGCTATGGCAACCCGCTGCTTTTCTCCTCCGGAAATACGTGAGGCCCGCTTTTTGGCCAGATGATCGATCTCCAGGACCTTAAGCTTTTGCATGGCGTCATGCTCGATGGCCTCAAAAGATTTTTCACCCAGCTTTTTTGCCGGCAGCATCACATTCTCAAGAACGGAAAACTCAGAAAGCAGGTAATGGAACTGAAAGACAAATCCGATGTACTTGTTCCTCAAATACGATAGTTTATCATCGGCCTGACTAGTAACCAATTCACCATTTAATAACAACTGGCCTTCATAATCGGTATCCATAGTCGACAAAATGTACAATAGCGTTGATTTGCCACATCCTGATTTACCCATTATGGAAACGAACTCTCCTTGTTTCACTTCAAAGGTGATATCCTTAAGAACATGAAACAGGACGGGTTTTCTAAAATACTTATCGATATGCCTGGCCTCTAATACGGTTTTCATTATTGTCCTCTTATGATCTGAACCGGATCGATTTTTTTGGCACGCCTTGAAGGCAGGTAACCGGCAATAAAGGTCGAGACCATTGCAAAAGTTATCCCGATCAGGAAAAACATGGGATTAAAATTTACAGGGTAAGTCTTTATTGTGGGTAATGCCTCTGTTTCAAAGGGTAAACTGTCTATGAGATTTGCCAAACCGAGTCCGAGGAACAAACCCAGAAGTCCTCCCACAGCACCGATGATGAGCGCCTGGCTCATAAAGATCATTTGCACATCGCGTCCTGAAAATCCGGTGGCTTTAAGGATAGCGATGTCATTCATCTTTTCATAAATGAGCATATTCAGGATATTGTAAATCCCAAATCCGGCAACAATAAGAAGGGTTACTGAAACCGCATATGTAATCAGGTTTCTTATCTGGGTACCCGTCTCAAACTGGGCGTTGGCGGTTTCTACATCTATTGCCTTAAGATCAAACAAGCGTTCGATATCCTTCGACATACCAATGGCTTCAGTCATGTCATATAGCTTAACATTGATGTCGGTGATATAATTGGCTGGTTCGCCCATGATACGTTGAACTGTATTCAGGTTGGCGTAACTCTGAATATTATCGATATCGGCTATCCCACTCTGGAAAAAGCCAACGATCTTCAATGGAAATACCTGGCCTTCGATGGTACTTATCTGAACGCGATCACCTACTTTTAGTGACATGTTCTCAGCAATACCTTTACCCAGGAGAATTCCATCATCATCCCTGTACAGGGCTTCAGGTGTTCCTTCAATAACATAGTTGTGAAAATTGAACAAACGCGATTCTTCAACAGGATTAATACCGGTAAGATTACCGCCTAATTCAATGGTTCCGGCGATGTAGAAAATCTGTGTGTTTAACTGCGGAATCGCCCCCTTAACCTTATCGTCCTGATTCAACATATCGATTATGGGCAGGGCATTATGTATTTTTCTCTGAATCTGCTTGGGTCTAATTGAGTGGACGACCTTCAAACTGTTTTCAAACTCATTTAACAGGTCCACCGGTTGCTCCTTCGATGGTTCTATCTCGCTGTAAATATGAATATGTGGCGTTTGATTCAGGATGAGATCATCTAACATTTTGTTTAACCCGGTCATAAAACAAACCAGTGTGATATAGGCTCCAATTCCGAAGGTAACCCCCAGAGCTGCCGTTGAGGTTTGTTTAAACTTTGTCAACAAATGAGTTTTCGCAATATTAAGTATGACCTTCCATCTGATCATTGCTCGGGTTTATAGATAATGGTTTCTTCGTCAATACCTGAAATCACTTCAACCAAATCGAGGTTCTCAATTCCCAGTTCAAGAGTTAACAGGCCTTCTTCTGTTTCCACCTGCTCACCATTTATTAGATAATTTCTGGGAATCGTGAGCACATTCTCTTTTGTGCGCGTAATTATATTAGCCTCGCCTGATAAACCGGGGTATAGGGTTTCAGGCGGAAGCTTAAAAATGGCCTCAACGGTAAACGTTTGATTGCGCTGGTCTTTATTAGGTAATATCCTGGAGATCTCTGCCTCGAAGACCTCGCCTGAATAGGCATCCAGTGTTATCAACACGCGTTGTCCGGCCGATATCTTAACAATATCGGCCTCGTCTACCAGCAGTTCAATAATAAAATCGGTTGCACTGCCAAGCATGGCAAGAGGCTCCATGGTCGTGATCAATTCACCTGGGTTCTTCCTAAGGGAATAGACCATACCATTGATCTTGCTGGATACCGTGAAATCCCTCGTATTGATAAGAGACGATTGATAATTATTCCGAGCCTGGCGTAAGGTTGTTTCCAATTCGCTTTTGGTCCTGTCATAGCGGCTTTTCAGAAGTTTAAGGGCGTTTGAAGATAGTTCGTATTTTAACTTTTTAGTGTCATAATCAATCTTCGATCCGATGTCCTGTTCCCAAAGATTCTTTTGCCTGAAGAAATTAATAGAGTCATTGGCCAGGTTCAATTCAGCTGCATGGATCTCATCCTCAATTCCGGAAAGTATAGCCGCTCCGCCGCTGTAGTTGTCCCGGGCAAGATCCAAAGCCAGACGCGCATTTTCCGCATTCAGTTTGGGTGTACTGTTGATGATCTGGATCAACGGCTGATCTTTAATTACCGAATCGCCCTCCTCAACAAAAATGGTTTCTATTATGCCCGAAACTGCGGAATGCGCATCATATAGACTATCGGGCTGAACAGTAACCGAGGTATAGACAGATTCGACCAGGTCGACCCGGCTTGGTGTGATTTTATCAGCCTGCGACTTACAGGACAGCATGCAATACATTAAGCAAAAGACAAGGACATTGCGCATGGTATGGAATTTACCAACCTAAAGTATAGCAATTTAGCAAACTATAATATGACTTAAATCATGGCACACAGGAACCCCCGCTGATAAAATCCTTATTCTCCTGTGATAAAAATCATTGTTAGAATTCCGGTATTAGCGTAACTTAATCAATCGTACATGTCTCAGCTAAAATCGCCCCGGTCATCGATGAATCTGACCCGGTAAGTTAAAGTTATCATGCCTATTGAATACCGTTCACATACTGCAGATATTCAAATGGTTATCAAAGCCGATGACTTTCAGCAGCTATTTGAACTTAGTCTTGAGGGGATGTCCAACATTCTTGTTCATTCGGGATGCATCACAACTTATGATGAGCAAAGCCAGGAAATTGAAATAAGCGGACAAGACACTACCAATCTGTTGATCGATTTCCTGTCGGAGGCGCTGTCATATACCTATGTTAACAAGGTCCTCTATTGCAAACTACATGTTTTAGCATTGAACGACAGGCACATCAAGGCATTATTGTTTGGATTGCCAATTCAATCCTTAGATGAGGAAATAAAAGCAGTGACTTATCACGAGGCCAAGGTGGAACAGGATATTGAAGGCAAGTGGTCGGTCAGCATCATATTTGATATATAAATGAAAAGAATACAGAAATCAGATCTTATCCGCCTGGAAGACTATCTCTGGGAGATTCCGGCAAGTTTCCGCAATGACATGCTTGTTCCTGCAAGGGTTTTGGCATCGGAGGCGTTATTGGACCAAATAATTGATGATCGTTCATTAAACCAATTGGTAAATGTGGCAACACTTCCTGGTATCCAGGTGGCATCACTGGTTATGCCAGATGTGCATGAAGGCTACGGTTTTCCCATTGGGGGTGTTGCTGCCACATTACATCCGGAAGGTGTTATTTCTCCCGGGGGAATCGGATATGACATCAACTGCGGTGTACGCTTGATGACCTCCTCTCTGAATATCGATGAGGTACGCGATCAGATCGAAGAATTATCTAAGGAAATGTATGCACAGATCCCGTCCGGAATGGGCAAAGGCGGACAAATCATACTTTCGGAAGAGGAAATGACGGATGTACTGACCCGGGGAGCCCTCTGGGCAGTTGAGAACGGTTACGGCAAGCAAGAGGACCTGGAGCATATTGAGAATCATGGTCAATTCGAAGGAGCCGATCCCAAATTGGTTTCGGAAATGGCAAAAAAGCGCGGACGAAATCAACTGGGGACAATAGGTTCAGGTAATCATTTCGTGGAAATCGATTATGTGGAATCGATCTATGAAACTGAGATTGCAAAAGCCTATGGCCTGAATCCCAGACAGCTGGTCGTACTCATACATACCGGATCCAGGGGATTGGGTCACCAGGTAGCCACTGATTATATCCGTTTAATGGTTAACGCCATGTCAAAATATAATATCGAGTTACCCGACAGGGAATTGGCATGTGTACCATTTAATTCAGAAGAAGGGCAGAGCTATTTCAAGGCAATGTGTGCTGCAGCCAACTACGCCTGGTGCAACAGGGAAGTCATTTCATGGGAAATGCGAAAAGCATGGTATAATGTATTTGGAGAAGCAGGCGGCTCCTTGGAATTGTTGTATGATGTAGCTCATAATATCGCAAAAATAGAAGACCATAAAATCGACAGTCGGTACCAGAAATTAATCGTTCATCGCAAAGGTGCCACCCGTGCCTTCGGACCTGGTTTTTCCGAACTACCTGAGAAGCTAATCCAGGCAGGTCAGCCAGTCATCATCCCGGGAAGTATGGGTACATGCTCATATGTTCTTGCGGGAACCAACAGGAGTATGGAAATTACATTTGGATCCTGCTGTCATGGTGCAGGACGACGTCTCTCCAGGCGGGCAGCAAAACGGATTGTAAATGCCCCAGTACTCAAAGAGGAATTGGCCGAGCGAGGCATTTACGTTCAAGCGGGATCTTATAAAGGCATAGCTGAAGAAGCTCCTGTCGCCTATAAAGATGTTAATATGGTGGTTCAATCCATACAGGATTCTGGTGTCGCAAAAATGGTTGCAAAGCTTAAGCCAGTCGGGGTGGTTAAAGGATAAGATTGACTAATCAAGTGAATCAAAAAAAAAATTTGTAAGCCGAATAGATAAGCTGTATTTTTCAGCTCTCAAAAAAACGGCCATGCAAAGGATTTTCCAATTTCTCTCTCCAGGGGTTTTCGGGCTATTAATTGTCATGATTTTTAGTCTTCAATCAAACCTTGTCGCCCAGCAAATGGTCAATGATGACTTTGAAGGAAACGGCACCATAACCACCTGGTTTGGTGATGATTGTGTTATCAATACCAGCCTGCCAAATCCGCATCAGGAAGGTATAAATACTTCGGCAACCGTTCTCGACTATTCCGACGTTGGCGGCACTTACGCCAATGTGCGATTTGATGTGGCAACCAATTTTGATCTTTCTGTCCAGCAGGTATTCTCATTGAAAATATATGTGCCTTCTTCCGGGATAACCGGTTCTCAGCCAAACCAGGTATCATTGAAACTTCAGGATGGCAGCCTGGCAC
>JABDPL010000063.1 GCA_013042825.1 Flavobacteriaceae bacterium
GGGCTGGTTTGTTGCAGCAGGAGATTAACCTGGAACTGATCACCCCCTCAGTAAGCGCTTTTCATTTGGATTCCCGTACACTAAAAATCGATGTTGATGTTCTTGACAAGCAGCGGGCACCGCGATATTGCGGAGTCACGCTAACGGGTCTTTCAATTCAGGATTCCCCACTGTGGTTACAAAACCGGCTGAAGGCAATAGGATTATCGCCCATCAATAATATTGTAGATGTTACAAACTACGTACTTCATGAACTCGGTCAGCCCTTGCATGCGTTCGACGCGGCAAAGATCTCCGGAAATAAAATAGAGGTTCGGACCCTGCCAAAAGGTACTAAATTCACAACTCTCGATGAAGTCGAACGTGTGCTGCATGAGGAAGATCTAATGATCTGTGATGCTGAGAAACCGATGTGTATTGCAGGAGTTTTCGGTGGAATCAATTCCGGAGTAACTGAGGAAACAACCAGTATTTTCCTTGAGAGCGCATACTTCGATCCTGTGAGTATTCGTAAAACGGCCAAGCGCCATGGTTTAAATACAGATGCGTCTTTCAGATTCGAACGTGGAATCGATCCCAATATTACCGAATATGCGCTCAAGCGAGCGGTTTTGCTCATCCTTGAAGTCGCCGGCGGCGAGGTAAGCAGTGATGTTGTTGATGCTTACCCGAATAAGATCGAAGACTACCAGGTGGTCATGAGTTTTGAAAACGCCAAGCGACTTATAGGCGAAGAGATTCCAAGAGAGACCATAAAATCGATATTGACATCGCTGGAGATCAAGGTTAACAATGTGACAGAAACAGGATTAGGACTAACCGTACCGGCTTACAGGAATGACGTACAGCGTGAAGCTGATATTATTGAAGAGATCTTGCGCGTTTATGGCTATAACAGGGTTCCAACTGCCGAAAAGCTAAATGCCTCTGTTTCTTATTCTTCCCAATATGAAGACCACAGGCTGCAAAACGTAATCGGTGATATGCTGGTGGCCAAGGGATGCTTTGAAATGATGACTAATTCGTTAACCACCGACAAATATGCCGAACTTACAGAGCAGATCAATGCTGAAGAAGTGGTTACCCTGCTCAACCCCTTGAGCCAGGATCTTGCAAGTTTAAGGCAAAGTATGCTCTTCAGTACCCTGGAGACTGTTTCTTATAATATAAACAGGCAGCAAGTCAATCTGAAATTGTTCGAATTCGGAAAAACCTATGGTTTAAAGGAAGCTGAGTTCCGTGAAGACAAACATCTTGCGCTTGTCATTACTGGAGAAAAAAACCCAGAAAGCTGGACTCTTGAATCACAAAGAAGCGATTTCTTTGAATTGAAGGGTTTGGTTCAGGCTGTAATAAAACGACTGGGTATTCATTACCAGGATATATCTTCCGTAGAGAATGATTATTTCTCAGAGGGCTTGACTATCAAAGTAAAAGGTAAATCACTGGTTGATTTTGGTCCTGTAAAGCAATCTGTTTTAAAATCTTTTGGAATTGAACAGCCGGTGCTCTTCGCCGATTTCAATTGGGATATGGCACTGGAATTGGCACCCTTATCAACCCTGTCTTACGAGGATATCCCAAAATATCCCGAAGTGAGGCGTGATTTCGCTCTCCTTCTCGATGAGCATGTGTCCTTTGACACTATCAATACGATCGCCAGAAAGACCGAACGAAAATTGCTTAAATCAGTCAATCTTTTCGATGTTTATCAAGGCGGTAAACTTCCAAAGGGAAAGAAAAGTTATGCGGTTAGTTTTATTCTCCAGGACAAGAAAAAAACCCTTACCGATAAACAAATCGATAAGATAATGGCCCGTTTACAAGCCAATTTTGAAAAGGAAGTTGGTGCTGAACTTCGATAAAACGGTGAAAATATTTCTTTTGTAATAACCAAATCTATGCTCTAAATTTGCTAAAAAATTGCAGAAAAAGAAATTATGATTAACCGAATTGATGCCTCTAAGGAACTACGGGCAAAACAATCCAAGTTAAATAAGGGAATCGATATTATTGCTCAGGTAAAGGCTATCCTTGAAGAGGACGCCAGAACTGAAGAGCGCATTATCTCAACCCTGAACGCCAGAGATGATAATCAGAACAATGATTTCGATATCGATCTCCTGAGTGCAGACCGTATTTATCATCTGGAATCTATAAAGCATATCTGTATTGAATATCGCTTGCGTTTCCTTGATAGCCGCTATTTCAAGAATGTTATTCCCAGAGAGGCGCTGAGCGAGATCAAGAACCTGGAAAAAGAGCATAATACCGAACTCAAAGGCTTTAAGATCGTTGCGCCATCGAAATTATTCAAACTTCAGAACGCCGATGATCCCATTCTTTTTGCTCCTATTGGAAACGGCTATTATTACATGATACACAAATGGGGGAACGACCTGCATCCTTTAAGAAAATGGATGATGAAGCCTTTTAAGAATATCGTGAATATGCTGATCACTATTTTCCTCGTAAGCATTCTCTGTACCGATATCATCGTAGAGAGTCGCTATGGTTCAAAACTTTCAGGAAGTGAAATGATGATCATATTCCTGTTTGTATTCAAGTCGTTTGTGGCGATTGTCCTGTATTATGGGTTCGCTCTTGGGAAGAATTTCAGCAATATGGTTTGGAACAGCAAGTATTTCAACGGTTAGCACCCAGTTGATCGAGTGCTCGATCAATCATTTTCAAAGCTTTATCGATGGTCTCCAGCTTGGTCCTGAAGGATAACAATGCCATACGGATAACAAATTTGTCGTTTAACACCGTAGAGCTAAGAAAGACTTCGCCATCCTGATGGAGGATATTCAAAAGTGCCTTGTTAAACTCGTTTTCGTCCTCAGCTGGATACCAGAAATAGCTTACCGAAAGGTCTGGCTCAGGCCCGAGTTTGAATCCCATTTCCTTTAGCCCGCGTCGAAAATAATGCGTAAGCAGTATCTTTTCTTCCAAACAGGCCTTGAAGGGTTCAATACCATGCAGTTGCAACGGAAGCCATAATCTTAAACTCCGGAAGTGCTTGGTCAATTCCGGAGAAAGGTCGGCCGGATGTGCGGCTGAAGCTTCGGCCACAGCATCCTGCATGTAATTTGCACGGTACACGTGTGAATGATATACGGCTTCTTTGTCCTTAACCAGAACCGCTCCTAATCCATAAGGCAGGAATAATCCTTTATGCGGATCAATAACGATGGAATCAGCCCTTTCGATACCCTTGAATTTATGCTTGACCTGATCAACCAGGATAAAGAATCCGCCATAGGCGGCATCAACATGATACCACAGGCCATGGCGATCTGCTATGTCCCCAATGTCAATAAGCGGATCAATTGCGCCCGTATCTGTTGTTCCTGCCGAAGCTATGATAAGATATGGGTTGAGCCCCTTAGCTTTATCCGTTCTAATTTTATTTTCCAGGTCCTCAGAATCGATTCTTGATTTATCATCTAGTTCAACATAGTGAATTTGAACATCTTCAAGTCCGATTATCCTTAAAGCCTTCTGAATACAATGATGCACTTGCGGACTGAGATATATCACGCTTGATTTAACACGTTCATTCTTGATCTCATACTTATCCCTTGCGGCTGTGAGCGCGATAAGATTAGCAATGGATCCTCCTGAGGCCAGATTTCCCACGGCGGTTTTTGGAAATCCGAATAAGGATTTCATCCAGTCCAGCAATTCATGTTCAATGGCAACTCCTGCCGGACAAGAAAAGTTGATCCCCACATATTCGTTGGTGAGATCGACCAGATAGTCAGCCAATGCTGATGTGTAAATTCCTCCTCCCGGTATGTACCCCAGATGACCGCCACTGGCCGGTTTGATCCCCTTGGCCACGACCTCGCGGTCATAGAGTTCGAGCAGAGCTTCAAAGGACTGTTTTTTCTCAGATAAACCCATTACACCGGGCTTAGGTTGATCGGCAGTATAGGCTTTCATGTCCGGTAATGCCTCGATGAATCTGGTGGTAAATTCACCCAATTGGCTGAGATAGTCCTCGCGTTCAGCTTCCGTTGGTTCTAAGGAGGCCGACTTTTCATGTAATTGATTGATCTTATCTATTAAATCGCTCACATTTAAATGTTTAAGAAATGAGTTTAAAATTAGACTAATTTTCAGTATTTAGAAACGGGATAGCAGTTAAATATTTGGCATTTTTTTTGTACCTTATTATCACTGAAAAACACCTCAATTATGGAAAGCCACTACAAAAAAATATACTCTGGAAATTTCATCATAATTCAACTGTTATCCGCCCGTTTGGAAGAGGCGGGTATCAACCCCATAGTTAAAGATGAGAGCCATCTGGGCCTGTCTGCTGTGGGTGTATCAGACTATCAGGGAGAGATTGACCTGTATGTAAACGAAAATGAAATGGATAAAGCCGGTCAGGTTATCGAGGACACCCTGTCCAGAATGAAATCTGAAAATAAAGATTAACTATACAGTAGTGACAGCATACATCCGGTCACGTAACTCCCGTATTTTCGTGTCTTCCATATAATCATCGAAACTCATCAATCGATCGATAACCCCGTTCGGAGTTAATTCGATAATCCTGGTTCCTACAGTTTGCGCGAATTCATGATCGTGCGTGGTAAGAATGACCGTGCCCTTGAATTTCTTCAGCGAATTATTAAATGCCGTAATACTTTCAAGATCCAGGTGGTTGGTCGGTTCGTCCAACATGATCACGTTGGCCCTGAGCATCATCATTCGGGAAATCATGCAACGCACCTTCTCGCCACCTGATAGGACATTTGATTTTTTCAAAGCCTCTTCTCCACTAAAGATCATTTTCCCCAGGAACCCTCTTATATGCACTTCTTCCCGCTCTTCCTCTGTTTTTGCCCATTGTCTGAGCCAATCGACCAAGGTCAAGTCGTTTTGGAAGAACTCGCTGTTATCGAGTGGTAAGTAGGACTGATTGGTGGTTACACCCCATCGAAAACTTCCGCTGTCAGGCTTAGCCTTACCATTAACAATTTCATAAAATGCAGTAGTGGCGCGTGAATCTTTTGAGAACAACACCACCTTGTCTCCTTTAGCTAAATTGATATCTATATTACTAAAGAGCACATCGCCGTCGCGCGATGCCGAAAGGTTTTCCACATGTAGAATCTGATCTCCGGCTTCTCTTTCCCGTTCAAAAATAATGGCGGGGTATCGCCTGCTTGAGGGCCTGATCTGGGAGATATTCAGTTTGTCGATCATCTTCTTCCTGCTTGTGGCTTGTTTTGATTTGGCCACATTTGCAGAGAATCTTCGGATAAATTCTTCCAGTTCCTTTTTCTTCTCTTCAGCCTTGCGGTTTTGTTGAGCCCTCTGCCGAGCTGCAAGCTGGGACGACTCATACCAGAAACTGTAGTTTCCGGAGTAATGGTTGATTTTTCCAAAGTCTATATCAGAGACATGGGTACACACGGCATCAAGAAAGTGTCGGTCGTGAGATACCACGATCACACAATTCTCATAATTCGCCAGGAAATTCTCCAACCATGTTATGGTGTCGTAATCCAGATCGTTGGTAGGCTCATCCATGATCAGCACATCAGGATTCCCAAAGAGCGCCTGAGCCAGCAATACCCTCACTTTTTGCTTCCCGTCGAGATCGCTCATCTGGGTGTAATGAAGCTCCTCTTTTATTCCGAGATTAGACAGTAGCGAAGCGGCGTCACTTTCAGCATTCCAGCCATCCATCTCTTCAAACGTCACCTGCAATTCACCTATCTTATCCGCATTCTCATCCGAATAATCGGCATACAGGGCATCGATTTCGGTTTTGATCTCATAGAGAGGCCTATTTCCCATAAGCACAGTCTCTAGAACAGTATGATCATCATAGAGGTTGTGTTCCTGCTCGAAAACAGACATTCTTTTGCCGGGTTCCAGATGAACATTACCAGAGGTAGGCTCCTGTTTACGGGACAAAATCCTAAGGAAAGTTGACTTCCCGGCTCCATTCGCGCCGATGATTCCATAACAATTACCCTGGGTAAAAGTTACATTTACCTCATCAAAAAGTACGCGTTTTCCGAATTGTACTGAAAGGTTAGAGACTGATAACATGAACTACTCTTTAATTTGCCGCAAAAGTAGAAAATTCAAGGGATACGGCAAACATATTATGAGCTTATAACTTTAACAACGCCTTAACAATGGGGATTCCCTACATCGTCTATTTTTGTAAGACTATTAAACCAGCCTGCCGGTTTAGGGGAACCAAGGACTATGAAACGAATACTGGCGTTAACGCTTATATTATCAACTTTACTAGCTTGTTCGAACAAAAACCTGATTTGTGGCACAGCCTATTTCGGAGGCGAGATCATCAATCCGAATAATGACCACCTCATTCTTTACGAC
>JABDPL010000067.1 GCA_013042825.1 Flavobacteriaceae bacterium
TTGCATTATCACGGTTTGAATGATAAATCTCCAAGGGCGGTAGCTTCGTCATTGCGAATAAACCCGTATTTCGTGAGCGAATATAGTAACGCGGCCCGAAATTACCCCATGAAAAAAGTGAGCCGTATAATTTCGATCTTAAGAGAGTTTGACGTCAAAAGCAAAGGCGTAGGGGCCAATGCGCTTCCGCAGCGAGACCTTCTTAAAGAAATGCTCGTCAAAATCCTGAACTAGCTTACATGCTCATAAGCGAAAAGAGCGGCACCAATGATGCCTGCATTGTTGAGGTTTTCAGCAGCGACTAATTTCGTATTGGCTGTTAAATGGCGCTTGAAGTCATCAAACTTCTTACTGATGCCGCCACCGAGGATGAACAAATCCGGATGCATTGTCCATTCTACATGATTCAGGAACTTATCGAATCGCTTAGCCCATTGTTTAAGGCTGAGATCCTCCCGCTTCCTGGCCGAGTCTGCGGCATATTTTTCAATGATGTCACCATCTTTCCAAAAGATGCGGCCAAGCTCGAAATTACGCAGCAACTTTCCATCGAAATATACACCTGAACCAATGCCCGTGCCAATGGTGACGGTAATCACCAGGCCTTTATGTCCTTTTCCGGCACCATAGTTCATTTCTGCAATGGCTGCAGCATCGGCATCATTGACAACATAAAAATCCTGCCCGCAGCGCTTTTTAAATAGTTTATCGATTTTGGTCTTCTTCCACTCATCGTCAAGATTACTGCTCAATAATGCCTTTCCTCCCTTAACAACAGTAGGAAATGATACACCTACAGGCCCTTTCCACTTGAAATGCTTAATGATCTTACAGACGGTTTTGGCAACCGCTTCCGGAGTTGCAGGTTTTGGAGTCGGTAAACGAAAACGTTCGCTCACCATTTCACCTGTTCTCGAATTGACTTCAGCTGCTTTTATGCCCGATCCGCCAATATCTATTCCAAGTACAATCATATGCTATTTCTTATCGATTGAGAATTTTCCTGGCCCGCCGATCAGGATCACTATAAAACCAAGAGCAAACAGAATTGCCATTTCCTTTTTCTGAAAAGGATCGGATCCGTGAACTATAAATGCAGCGACCAGCATGGTTATGATAACAGGAATGGTCGCCAGGCGTGTTTTGATGCCGATAAGGATCAGGATCGGACAGACGACTTCCCCAATCAATGTCAGGATAAGGGAGACTAAAGGTCCTACGCCAATCGGATCTGCAAACTCGATCGGACTTTCAAAGAGCATGTTGATTTTCGGAATGCCATGACGCAGCATGAGCAGGGAAAAGCCCACGCGCAATACGGTTAATGCCAATTTGGAATCTGGTTTCATATATAGTTCGTGTTCTAAGTTATTTTCCTTTAATGAGATTAATACTTACCGTAGCGGTTTCATTGTCGGGGTACCTTCGGAAGAATCGAGCTTCGGTCCGCATACCGGCCTCTTCGATCAGCTGATTAAAAACATCTACTTCCAGTATGAACTGATCGGAATATCCATGTGTGGCATCATATGCTGTAGACGCTGTTTTTCCTAGGTTCTTTGCTGTGATTTCCGGATTTATGGTATGCAATTCGATAACGAGCAACCCGAACTTTTCAATATAGGGTTTCCATTTCTTTAAATGCTCTAGCAGCGAATCTTCAACCAGGTCATTGCGAAGGCGTTTACCCCTGAACGCAAAAGCACCTGAAGACCGGCTTTTCCTGTTAGATGCTAAGGTTGGTTGCTGCCACATACGATTATGATCGAGGAATGTCCGCACGTTCAGAAGATCCCTGAGCTGTATGTTGTAGTCCTCTTCGAGATCCCTGGCTAATTTATCGGGATTGCCGATATCGCCCCAGATTACTTTAGCCCAAATATCGGCCATAATGAGATTTGCCCGTGTAACTTTCAGGGCGGCATCATTGAAATCAACACCCACGAGAAACAACGGATGATCATCGAGCATCTGTCCGCGCTCGGTCTGATTTTCTATTACATCGAACATGTGCTGAATAAAGGCTCCATTCCCGCAGCCCATATCTAAAATTCCTTTGGGTTGCTGATCTATGGGTTTGTTAAACAATTCAATTATTATTTGGTCAACAACCTTGAAATAGGTGGAATGTGCACCACCGCTTCCCCAGACATTCATCTCCCGGTGCACATGTTTTTCCGGGGTATCAGGAGAATTGGTTTTGAGGATGAGGGGATCACCAAATATCAACTCATCCAGATGAATCAATGAGGGTAGGTAGGAGACCGTGACACCATAGGCACTGGCCCGTTTAGCAAAGAATAAGCCTTCATCCCTGAACTGATAGGTATCGTTCTTTTTTTTGAACCAGCCCAGGTGTGATAGGAAATCGAGTATCTTTTTAAAGCTTTCAGGATCCTTGTGATACTCCTGCGCCCTGAAGGAGGCCTCCATAAAATATTTATGGAAGAAGCCGTTCATGCCTAACATCACTATCAGCGGACCGGCAATCACACCTTCGATATGCCTGAGGATCTGATCGCGAACCTCATCATCTCCTTCCGGATCGAGGCCAAAATCATCCTTAAACGCTTTAAACAGTTGCTCAAGTTTGTGAAATGCATCAGGGCCCAACCGCTCAGACGGGAATTTTGAAGCATAACTCATAAAATTAACAGCTTCCTCGTATACGGGTACATATGAAAAAGCGGTTTTGCTCTTCCCCGTTGTCGAATAGGTCACGTTCGTATTGTCCGGGCTCAATTCCTGAGTAAGCCAACCCTGGGAACACAGAATGCGTAAAGCAACATTTAGGTAGCCGTTATTGGCATTGAAGGCTTTAGCAAGCGCGTTTAAATCTGCCGATCCTTCTTTAAGAAGATGATCCAGCACGCCATTTTTATGCAGGCAAAAGGCTGTAGGTGCTGTCACCAAGCCGTCTAAATGCCTGAACAGGGTGCCACGAAGCTTGTCTTTATCTTTTTTGCTTAACATCGGGTGATTGTCACCCCTAATATAAAAAAACCTCCACATGTATGGAGGTTTCTGAAATAAAGCAATTCACAATTTAATCAAATAGTTTCACGGTTTGATTTTCATCATCTTCCGTTATAGTTAGCAGTAGTTTTTTTAAGCCGACTTTGTTTTTCTTATAAACCTTGGTTCCTACCGTCCAATTCTCTTTTCTCACGGAAAAGGGCATCATCGGAAAACCATAACTGAACTTGCTGCCATCGGGCTTCGGGCCGATTACGATAAAATGATTCCGGTTTGCCGAATTGTTTTTGATCCTGAACTTTATAAACCGGGCAGATTTGTCCTTTAATGTTGAAACCTCTGCCGACCTGAGAAACCTGCCATCGTCTTTTAGGCGAATGTCGTTTATCGTGGGATTCGAATCGCAGATCAGCCTTCCGCTTTTTGAAATGGTCCCTGATAATTGATCGGTAGGATTGACCTTGACATAACCCCAGCCCCAAAGATCGACATCGGCTGCCTTCAGTTTGAGTTGAGAGGCGTCTACTTTGGAAAGTTCGGCTCTAATTTGAATGGCATCTGCCTCTCCGGTTATGCGCACCTCGCCTATAGGTGCGACCAACTCAAACGACCCGCCTTTCAGAATGATATGGGTTTTATCATGCGTACCTGTCTCAACTCGTTTCAGTTCAGGTGCCCCAATATGAATAACCGCCTTCTTTGAAGGTGATATCCATTCTTTCTGATCGAGGTGAAGAACCTTATCAACCACTTCTTTTTCAATGCGATCGAATATATTGGTGTCGGTTGTAATGGTTAGAAAACTCGTCGTGTCTTTTATAATGGTGACATGGGCATAAAAATTCAGTTTGATGGTTTCTACATCCTGGATGTCGAATGAACGCGTTTCAATGGTCTTATTCCCCTTAACCTGGGCCTGGGTTGTCATTAGTGTTGATAGCAGCAGAACTGCAGTTAAAATTCTCTTTTTCATTTGGTCTAATTTTTAGTGATTTGTGATTCTGTTGAATCGAATTTTGTTTGATATAGGATTGTTTCCGGTTTGTAATCAAAAGGGATTAACCTGTTGTCCTGGTTTTCAAGTTCGAATTCAGAAGCATTTTTAACGAATTTGAATCGCAGTTGATTCTGAGCGGTGTTAATTTCCATAGTAGCCGTATAGATGCTGTCGCCGTTTTTATCGGTCAGTTGGAAATTTTCGTTCCAACTCAGGGGTGGCATATTTCCTCTTATGCCTATGGATTCCATGTTCTCAATCGTTCTGGCATCGAGTTCGAATGTGATTGTTTTAATATGTGTTTCCTGAACGCAACTACTCAGGCATATCAGGACTAACAACAGGATTATAAATGACTTGAATTTCATGATTTTGATGTTTTAGATTTAGCAATAGCCTTAGTCAGCAAATAATCAAAGCCAAACCGGCCCGACCCCAGATAGAGGTTATAACCAGCAACCCAGAGGAAGCCCATTGCCGGCAGCATACCCCAGGTTCCCTGTCCCCATTTCTGAAGGAATATGGCAACAAGCATGGTGCACATAATTAAAAAGGATGCGATACGGGTTTTAAGTCCGAATGCCAGGAACAACCCGCCAACAGCTTCACTGAATGCACCCATCCAGGCAAAGAATACAGGGGCCATGGCGAATATTCCGCCATAGGCTGCCACATCCTCAGGAAACCATGCGGATACCTCGAAAAGATCGAGATTTTGACTTTCAGCGGTCCATGGCATGCCGAATTTTGATGCCCCGAAGTCAAGAGCCAGAAGCATGCCACAGATAAAGCGCATAATAGCGAAGAACAGATCGGCTATCCAGTGTTTTTGAAGAGTGGGTTTCAAAATTTTGATCACAAGAGATTTCATGATAAGTTGTTTTACGGATTGTTTACCGCAAAACTCTTATACTCTCGTAATACCAGCGACTTAATTCTTTCGAAGAGGTCTAATAATACGATTTGAGACGTCTCAAATCAGATGGAATTTGCATAATCGGATGGCGATTGCTCGGTCAGTTTTCTGAAGACGCGATTGAAGGTCGCCTTGCTGTTAAACCCGCAATCGTAAGCTATTCCCAGTAAGGAATGCTTTTGGTGTTCGCCCGCTTTTACCTTATCCTGAAATGATTTGACCCGATAGGAATTGACGAAATCATTAAAATTCATTTTAAAGCCGTTGTTTATTACAGCACTTAATTGACCACGTGACATTTTTACCTTTTTAGAGAGGTCAGACAGGTTTAATTCCGGATCAAGGAAGGGTTTCTCATCATCCATGAATTGTTTCAGGCTTTCGATTTCCTCCTCCGGTATGGTTTTTAATCTGTCTTCTGCTTCGAGAATGTCGACTGGTTCTGGCGAAAAGCCGAAACCGATTTTCTTAAGCTTGGTCGTTTCCGTGAAATAGCCGTAAATCCCAACATAAAGAACAACAATTCCCATGAATAAATTCAGCCACCACTGCTGCGTGTAACTGAGATCTACGATCAAAGAACTTATTATATCTTGCAAAGCACCATAAAGGAAAAGAGTTGAAAAGACAACCAGGAAATTACGGATCCAGTTCAGTTCAAGTTTATAGATGTTCGAAAAGTACTGTTGAATTTTCTTTCGGTAGTTGATATATAGCTGAAAGGTGAAGGCCAGGTAAAGCAGCGTCTGTGCAAAGGAAACAAAAATCAGTAATGGTTGCACTATGGCCTCATCAGCATGGATCTTGAGATAGCCGTTCTGAGTTTCAGAGAAACCGGGTTGAGAGGCGTCATAAGCGAAAATCACCAGTCGAAAAGCGACCAGGCTAAATATCGGTACAAAGTGCCACCAATCTCTTTTTCTGAAAGTAAATCTTGAGGAGGTAACCGATTTCACATAGAAATAGATCAGGGGGGCGACTCCCAGCGCTATGGGAATTAGGAAGTAATTGATCTTTGTATTCCTGAATTCATTATACCATCCCATGAATCCAATGGTGTAACAGATCTGCTGGTAACAAAGCAGAAGCAGTAAGAGGCCCAGGATCAGGTCTGACGACATCTTTGTTTTGGCAAATCGTGAGAATAACAGGCCAATCAATATCAGGCCCTGAACAACCAGAACCAGCAAAGGGGTACTGTAAATATTAAAATCGGGAAAACTGAGGAACACTCTGTTCGTTTAGGAACGAATTTAGTAAAATCTATCGAAGCTTCGGAAATTTAACAGGGTCTGATTCACTCATTACATCGTAAACCGCTTCAAAAATATCTTCGACAGAGGGTTTGCTGAAATAGTCGCCATCACTACCATAAGCCGGTCGGTGTTCTTTAGCTGTAAGGGTTTTAGGCCGACTATCGAGGTATTGATAGGCATCCTGCTCATTGATTATGGCATTCAGCATATATGCCGAAGCACCACCAGGAACATCCTCGTCTATAACCATCAGGCGGTTGGTTTTAATGATACTCTTTACGATATCATGATTGATATCGAAAGGAACCATAGAC
>JABDPL010000079.1 GCA_013042825.1 Flavobacteriaceae bacterium
GTCCCCAACTGGACAGAGATCAAGGACCTAATCGATGTGCTTATATGGCCATTAACTCTGATAATTTGTTTTATGATCTTCCGCAAGCAATTGCGGGAACTAATCGGAAAAGTTGGATCTTTCAAAGCGACAAAAGACGGTCTGGAAATGACTTTCCAGGATAAGCTTGAAAGCATTCAGACCTTGCCTGCTTTAAAAGCTGTGGGAGGCATTTCTAAATCCGGCGGTCAAATAAAAATCAAGGGCAGTAAGGCTAAATCACCTTATGAAGAACTTTTGGAATTAAGGGATGTACTGAACAGCAAGATTGTCGGCAAAGCGAGAGGATTAAAAATTGAAACCGACAATATGTCTAATATTGCTATAAGTGATAAACTTAAAGAGGTTGGCGGAATTACACTGCAACAAGCAAAGGCATTTAAGGCACTGATCGACTTGACCAATTCAGCAAGTCCGAAAATTACGCAAGCCCAGGTCAACGAGGTGAGAAGCCTGGTCAATAATTTAGATATTTAGAATAAACCATACATTTAATATGATTCAATCAAAAATTCTTGAAAATTCATATGCCCTCCTCATAGGAATCGGGGCCGACCTGAAGGCTTCTGTAACCGATGCAACAGCTATTTACAACGTTCTGGCCGATCCTACCCTCTGTGGGTATAAGGAGGAGAATATCATATTATTAACCGAAGAGAAAGCTACCAAAAATGGCATTTTAGAAGGATTAGATCGTCTTATTGAGATGACGAACGATGAATCTTCGGTACTGATTTTTTATTCGGGCCATGGCGGGCGAACGCCATGGGAGGATAAAGTTATTTACTGGCTTCAACCCAATGACCATAACCCGGAAAATCAGGTCTATATAGATTCAGTAGATTTTCGGGAAAAGATATCGAAAATGAAGGCCAAGCGACTGGTTTTATTGATGGATTGCTGTCATGCCGCTGGAATGACCAGCAGGCAGGATCAGGCTTCTTCCGACAGCAGTCTCCAGACAAAGGCCGTGGATGAGAACCCCGAGGGCCTTGTTGACAATTTAGGACAGGATCATCAGACGGTCACTATTATGTCCTCTTGTCGGGATGACGAATTATCCTGGATCATGGAAGGCGATATCAACAGCCTGTTTACCAAATGCTTTATAGAAGCCCTTAAAGCTGAGAATAAGCGTTTCTTCGAAGATGAATATGTTCGGCTTACAGATGCCGTCAACTATATTTTCGACAGGGTTCCGAAGAGGCAACCCAAACAAAATCCCTTTATGAACCTAAAACTCTATGATAATTTTCCATTGAGTTTTATTCCGGAAAACCGTCGCTCAGATGTCCTGCCACCCATTGAGGCTCAGCCGGTCGACGATGGCTCACCCACGCCTGGCGAAACTGAGGCTCAAAAGAGTCCTGCCGAGGATACAACTACCGCAAAAGAGGTCACCTCCTGGAGAGAGGATGATCGAAATAATAATCTCGTATTGTTTATACATGGCTTTTCAGGTGAAGCAACCGATACATTCGGAAAAATTCCAGAGCTGCTCATGGACGATCCCAGGATGAATGGATGGGATATCAAACCCATAGGCTATTCCCCAAAGATTAAACCGGAATTAGGTAAAGATATCTGGGCAGCTAGTCTGGATATCAAGAAGATCGCCATGTATCTGGAGTCCTGTATGAAATATAAGTTCAAAAAATATGACAGAATCGCGATCGTAGCCCATAGCCTTGGCGGTCTGGTAGCCCAGCAAGCTCTGGTAAGGCTGAAGCAGGAACAACTCGATAAGATCTGCCATCTCGTGCTGCTGGGTACACCAAGCAATGGCCTCGATGCTGAACTCATCAAAAAAGAATGGAATAATAAATATGCCGAAATGAGTAGTGATGGTGAATTTATCACCAAGCTCCGCGCAGACTGGAATGAAAAGTTTGGGAAAAAACCGCCTTTTAAATTAAGAGTAGCAGCTGCACTGGATGACCAGTATGTGGATATGGAATCCTGCTTTGCCGATTTCGATGAGAATGTTTGCGAGATGGTAGATGGTGACCATTTACGGATGGTAAAACCTAAGGATCAGGACGACGATTGTTATAATTTGATACTATCTACCCTTGTGGAGTACGGCTTCTTCAATCAATTCACCGATAAGGAAGAGATCAATCTCGCCATGGGCAAATATAATAGTGTAATCAAGAGCCTGCTTCCGCGAAAAGATGAACTCGATGCCAATGGCATAAGGCAACTCATTTTTGCCCTGGAAGGTATGGACAAACGCGACCGAGCGGTCGAAATTCTGGAAAAACACCCGGTTGCGAAAGGCAATACCGACCTAATGGGAATCCTCGGTGGTCGCTACAAGAGAGCATATTTGAAAAGCTATAAAAAAGAGGACGCCGACAAGGCTATTTCCTATTATAGCAAGGCCCTTGAAATAGCCACGGAGCGAAAGGATCACGCACAAATATATTATCAGGCTATCAACCTGGCATTCCTTTATCTCGTTGCTTATAACGATAATCAGAAATGCATGGATAATGCTCAAATTGCGAAAGACTCCGCCGAAAACGAAGAGGACAATCTTTGGAAGTTGGCGACACTTGGGGAATGTTATGTATATTTCCATGCGTTTGACGAAGCCAAGAAATACTATACAAGAGCAGCTCAAATGGCCAATATCAGGCAAAAGCTTTCTATATATACCAATGCCCATACCGGATATCTGGCCTGGCGGAGTGGTGGATTTACGAAAGGACCTGAACTACAGCAAGAGACCGATGAGTTCCTGAGGTTCCTGAATCAAACCTTCCTGAGTTAGTTATGATACGGTTTAAGCAATATGATAATCCCGATATGGAATTCAGGCAAGCCGTTAAAAAGCCGATTATCATAAAATGTTTTCAAATGAATGAACCCTTTGAAGTTGAAACTATGGAGGGATTGATGAGAGGTGAAAAGGGCGACTGGCTTATGAAAGGTGTTTCGGGTGAACTCTATCCATGTGCAAATAATATTTTTTTGAAATCCTATGATATCGTCGAATAAGTCGAAATTTTTGTACATTTAATTCAATTAATCCAACCAAACTCCCTTAAAAATGGCGACAGATTCAATATTTGTTAGTTATTCAAGTAAAGACCGTCCGTTTGCCACAAGTCTTACCAATAAGTTAAAAGAATTAGGTGCGGAGGTCTGGATAGACCAGGATGGTATAGGACTGGGCACGAACTGGGATAATTCAATCGAAGATGCTCTTGAAACTTCTAACATTTTGCTGCTTCTTATTTCAAGTACCGCAGTAGCATCAGGAAATGTCCAGGATGAAGTTTCAATATTCAAGGAAGAAGGTAAACGAATAGTTCCCATTATGATCGAACAATGTGAACTCCCTATGCGCTGGAAACGGATGCAGTATGCCGACTTTACCTCTACACCTGAAAAAGCTATGCGCAGAGTCCTTGATGCCCTGGGCCTTAATTCGGAAGAGTCAGATAAATTCATGGATCTCCAGGAAAAGCTAAAACGTAACAAGGCTGCAGAAGCACAGGAAACCACGGGTGATGAACAACAAGGCGATCAACCCGAGGTAAAAGTCGCGGCACTACTCATTTCCGAACCTGAAATCGACATGGCTGCCGAAATGCACAAAAAGGGAATTCGCAAGAATTGGATGATTATTGGATTTATTGCCGCCTGCAGCGTCATTCTACTGGTATTAATGCTGACAGTTTTTAAAGAATCAGTAAACATTTGGATGGCTATAATTGGAAGTTTATTGATCAATCTGTTATCTATTAAACCGTATGGCAATATTACCAAACGCTCTCAAAATATTGAACTTATCGATTTACTCAAATTAAAGAGGGACCGATTAATCCGGATTTTGAATAAGCTTTCGGAGGATGAGATAGATAAGTTTAATACCGAATTCAAAAATTACGTCACCCTGTAATACCAACCGAAATGAAAAGAATAGACGATAAAATCAAAGAAATAGAAAAAAAAGAAAAAAGAAATAATGTTCTTTTTATTGCCTTCATCATAGTTGTTGTGGCATTTATGGGGTATGCGCTTCAAGCTGAAAAGGCAAAAAAAGCGAAAGACGACGAGATTAATGAACTCGGCCAAACCCTCGAGGAAGCCAATGATAGTTTACAGGATCTGAACGTACAATTACAGAATACAATCGAGACCCTGAAACAAAGCCTTACTCCCCAGGGATTCTGGGATGATGTCAAAAAAGATGGTTCAGCGCAGGCATATATCGATTATCTTACCCAGAAAAAGATCAATATTTTACATCCGGATGAAGGGTTGGAAAAATTAAAAAATGATGCCAAGGGAACAGAGGCCTGGCTGTTCTGCGGAAGGATGAATGGCAGCAATTTTAATGAAAGGATCTCAAAAGTAATCCTGCGGTCGGGGACAGAAGAGGATACTGATATTTCCAAAACCAAACCGGAAATAGGGGATATACTTGAAAATACTTCAAACAACAGGGAGACCTATCGCAGATTCGGGTCTGGTAACGTTGTCCAGAATTCTAAAAACAACCCTGATAAAGCCTGGAAACGTGGAACCAGAGCTGTAGTGACCGACGTTCAGATGGGAGGAGATGCCGTATTTATCAAGATAAAATTCTAGACAGAGCTTTTCATAACTTATTGAAAAACAGGAAATGGAATACGTCCTGATCTGCCTGGTCGCTTTCCTGGCCTCGATACTAACCTTCTTCTCGGGATTCGGACTGGGAACCATACTCCTGCCCGTTTTTGCCTTCTTTTTCCCAATCGAGGTTGCAATCGCGCTCACCGGGATCGTGCATTTCTTCAACAATATGTTCAAACTGACTCTCGTTGGAAGGAATGCCAGGAAAAAGGTACTGTTCTATTTTGGAGTACCGGCGGTGATAGCCGCTTTCCTGGGAGCAGTTCTCCTGGTAAATCTAACCGATATCCCATCCCTGACAAGCTATACAGTTTTCGGTAAAACCTACGAGATCACTTGGGTGAATATTACAATAGGCGCATTATTATTAGCCTTTGCAATAATGGACCTTATACCATTTCTAAATCGGCTGAAATTTGAAAAGAAACATTTGCCCTTCGGTGGATTCCTAAGTGGCTTTTTCGGCGGTCTATCGGGCCATCAGGGGGCGTTGCGCTCAGCCTTCCTTATTCATGCCGGATTGAGCAAGGAAGCCTTCATAGGAACGGCAGTAGTTATTTCGTCCTTTATAGATCTAACCCGACTGTCGGTATATTCCACCCAGATCCTGAATATCGGGATTCGTGAGAATCTGCCGATGATATTGAGCGCAACAGTTGCAGCCATGATCGGTGCTTTTATCGGCAATAGACTGCTTAAAAAAATCACCCTGGAATTTATTCACAAGCTTGTTGCTATTCTTTTGATTGTTGTATCCCTGGCTATCGGTCTTGGTTTGATCTGATTTTCAAAACTAGTTGCCATAAGCCGTAAGTACCAGCTTTCGGGATCCTCCGTGATCACGGTGCTCACACAGATAAATACCCTGCCAGGTGCCCAGGTTCAGCCTGCCGTTGGTTATCGGTATCTGAATAGCCGATCCCATCATTGAGGCCTTGATATGCGCCGGCATATCGTCAGGACCCTCCATGGTGTGCCTGTAGTAAGTGGCATTTTCAGGAACCATGACATTCATATGACTTTCAAAATCAGACAAGACGGTTGGATCGGCGTTTTCGTTTATCGTTAAACTGGCCGAGGTGTGTTTGATAAAAACATGCAGAAAACCAAGGTTAATGATCTTGATCTCAGGAAAGTTTTCAAGTATTTCTGATGTGATCAAATGGAATCCCCTGCGCTGGGGTTTGAGTTTGATCTCAACCTGGAATACATGCATCTATTAGGTTTTTTGCTTTTTCTTCCGGGCTGCTGGAAAGAGCACATTGTTCAGAATTAAACGATATCCGGGTGATGTTGGATGAAGGGAAAGCTCGGTTTTCGGGTCTCCTACCCTATGCGTATAATCTTCCGGATCATGCCCGCCGTAAAAGGTAAAGAATCCCTTGCCTTTAATACCGTGAATGTACTTGGCTTCGCCGTTGGTCTTGTTCTCACCCATGATCAGGACATTAGATTTTATCTGGTCACGGGTAAAGGAAGTCGTCTGGCCCATAAAGCCCTTGACCAATGCCGTGTGATTTTGCGTGAGCATGGTGGGAACAGGATCCCACTTGGCCGAGAATTCCATTAAAGAAAAATAATCTACGGTTTTTGGAATTCGCCTTTTCTGAGTCATGTCAATAGAGGAGAATTCATATACATTTGGACTGCGTTCCAGTATATAATCGGTAAAGGCAAATGTCTTATTATAATCTATCTTGCTCTGGTAATTCGGATCGCTTCTGTCTCCGTCGAACATGGGTTCGCATATATCTACCCCATCAGCAGATAAGGCAATATCAAAACTATCGGTTGCACTGCAC
>JABDPL010000086.1 GCA_013042825.1 Flavobacteriaceae bacterium
GGGCTAATGACCGGACTCTGAATCAAGTTCAGAGTGACAAAGCCAAGGATCATCAGGGCTAATGACCGGACTCTGAATCAAGTTCAGAGTGACAAGGCTAAGGATCATCAAGGGTGATAACCGGACTCTGAATTCCCTGAATTAGATTTCTCCATTCAGGGTCAGAATGACATAACCTGCAGGTTGAAATTCGAATCCCGAGCGGACACAAAAAAGCCACCGAATAAGGGATTAATAAATTGATCCCTATTGCGACCAATTTTGCAAATACAAAATCCAACAACTTCGTTGTAAGATTCTTTTATTTTTTTCGAGGACAAGACTAAAGTCTCGCCTCTCTTAAAATAAAAAAATCCAAACCTGAATGGTTTGGATTTTGTGCTTGAAGTGGGCGCGAAGGGATTCGAACCCCTGACCCCTTGGGTGCAAACCAAGTGCTCTGAACCAACTGAGCTACGCGCCCTGAATACAGGTTTGCAAATATAAGTTAGATTTTCATTCTGGCAAATAAATTACCTGAAATTCGGAAGCGCTTCAGCAACGACAAATGTGCTTCCACCGATGAAGATTAAGTCTTTAGTTTTTGCGTTCTTCTGAGCTTTTTCCAAAGCATGCTTAACCGATTCACAGGCTTCACCACTTATACTGTTTTCATCAAAGAATTCTTGTAATTTCTCAACCGGCATGGCTCTTGGAATTTGAGGTGAACAAAAATAATAGCAGGCATGTGCCGGAAATAAATCAACCACTCTCTTGAGGTCCTTATCAGCGACGAATCCAAGAATAATATGCAGTTTTCTAAATCGTTCTTTTGCCAACTGATTCAGCACGCTACTCAATCCTTCCCTGTTATGTGCGGTGTCGCAAATAATCTTGGGGTTCTGCGCCAGCACCTCCCACCTGCCCCGTAATCCGGTGTTATGGACAACCTTCTTTAATCCGTTCCTGAGATGTTTATCGCTCACTTTCCAGCCGGATTTTATCAATTCTTTTATGGTACATACCGCAGTCCTGAGATTCTTTTGTTGGTAATGACCAAGGAGATCAGTATCATAGGAGTCTGAAACGCCATCCTGATCTGCAAAAACTATAGGTGCATGGCGATTACGGGATTTAGTGCTGAAGATCCGGACCAGTTCTTTTTGGGTCTCGCCTATTACCACTGGTATACCGTCCTTGATAATTCCTGCTTTTTCTCGGGCTATTTCCTCTAGAGTCGATCCTAGAAACTGCATATGGTCCATTCCAATATTCGTGATCACACTGATCTCTGGGATTATTATATTGGTGGAATCCAGCCTGCCACCAAGACCTACCTCAATAACAGCGATATCGACCTTTTTTTTGAAGAAGTAGTCGAAGGCCATACCAACGGTCATTTCAAAGAAAGACAAGGCATTCTTTTCAAAAAATTCCTTATTCGTCCTGATAAATTGAATTACAAATTGTTTACTGACAGGTTTTCCATTTATCCTGATGCGCTCGCGAAAATCGAGCATATGGGGAGAGGTGTAAAGGCCCACCTTGTATCCGGCTTCCTGCAGAACCGAGGCCAGCATATGGCTGGTGGATCCTTTGCCGTTGGTCCCGGCGACATGAACAGACTTGAACTTGCTTTCCGGATTTCCTAAATGTGATGCGAGTAATTGAATATTCTTGAGATCTGCCTTATATGCAGATTTCCCCTGGCTTTGATACATCGGCAATTGGTTAAACATCCAATTAACGGTATCTGGATAATTCATTCTATTGTGTTACGCTGAAATTAACAAGAACGAAGCCGATCTGTTTAGCCGGTGCATCCTGATCGGCCGGCCATTTGTAAGACAAGGCCGTTTTTTTTGCAGCCTCGTAAAGGCAATACGCGCCGGTCGTTCCTTTTTTGCCTGGAATAGCATTTACAACACGCCCACTGCGATCAACATGAATCTCTACAACCACTCGTCCCTCCTCGTCGCATTCAGGAACAAATTTCTCTCGTGTGGGCTTACCACGGCCATTTAATCCGTAGCCTATACCGCCACTGCCACTACCCGGCTGCCCGAAATATGAAGGCGCATAGGGATCGCCATCGATCTGACCTTTGTCTCCTGCCTTATCATCATCTCCCTCACTTCCAGATTCTGTTCCGTCTGATTTGCCAATACCACCGATGAGATCATCCAGGTTTTTCTTTTTAGCCTCCTGTTCCTTTCGCTCACGTTCAATCCTTTCGGCTTCAGCCCTGGCCTTTGCTTCGGCTTCGGCCTTTTTCCTGGCTTCGGCTTCTTTTTGTTTTTTTAGGGCTATTTCCTCCTCATTCTCTTCAGTTAGAACTTCCTCTTTTACAGGATCGCTTTTTACAGGTTCCGGTTGTGACTCCTGTATATTCGGTTTTTCATTAACCTGTATAGGTTCAGATTTGATGGGTTCTTTTGGTTGCTGCTGACCGCTTCCGAAGTCAGTTGTTCCAAAATTCACAGCAATACCATATTCTTCGGGAGGATCCATGTATTTAGGACCAACGATAAAAATAAGCAATAGGATGAGTAACCCGATCAATACTGTGAGCCGGGCAGAATCCTTTTCATGCTTTGTTTTGAAGTATCCGAACATCTTTAGTTTGGTCTTACCGCTAGGATCACCTTAAATTTATTTCTGTTGGCAATGTCCATAACCTTAACCACATTATCTACAGGAACCGATTTCTCAGCCCGCAATACGATCGTGGGTTTTGATTCATTTGAAAGCAAGGTTACCAATTCATTTTCAAGAACGCTTTCCCCTACGCGTTTCTGGTCGATATAGTAGGTCAGGTCTTTCTTGATACTAACCGATACCGATTTTTTATTTTCTGTCTTGCCACTCGCTTTTGGCAAAATGATATCAATCGCGTTCGTCGTGACCAAGGTCGAGGCCAGCATAAAGAAAATGAGTAAAAGGAATACGATGTCGGTCATAGACGCCATACTGAATTCCGGTTTCACCTTATTTCTTCCTCTAATATTCATAATTTATACCGGTTCGTTCAAAAGATCAAGAAACTCTACCGAATTGGCCTCCATCTTGTGAATGACCAAATTCGTTCTGGCGACGAGATGATTATGTGCTATATAAGTTATTATACCTACTATCAATCCCCCAACTGTCGTGGTCATAGCCGTGTAAAGGCCATCAGCCAACAATTTGATGTCGATCTGCCCACCGGAGTTCGCGATCTCGAATATCGATAATATCATTCCAATAACCGTTCCAAGAAATCCGATCATGGGTGCAGCTCCTGAAATCGTGGCCAGAATACTGATATTCCTTTCAAGGCCATACACTTCCAGTCGACCGGCATTTTCGATGGCGATATTTATATCTTCAAGCGGACGACCGATTCGGGAAATTCCCTTATCGATAAGACGGGAAACAGGCGAATTTTGCTGTGCGCAAAGGATCTTGGCGGCCTCTACCTTTCCTGTGGATACATTATCCTTGATCTGGTTCATAAAATTGGGGTCTACTTTCGAGGCTGCTTTTATGGCGAAAAGCCTTTCAAAGTATATATAAGACGCTACCAGTAGCAGTATAAATAACAGGAAAATTATGAGCTGCCCTGCAATTCCACCACTTTGAATCAATTCGATGATCGACAGGGTTCGTTCTACAGATTCATCATCTGTAAGCAACTCCACGTCCTCTTGCATAGAAATAACGAGTGCTGTTTTTAACATACGTAATAGTTGTTAATTTTATTCTGAAATATAACGGTCAGATTCGCAATTTGGTATCTAAAAGAAAAGTCTGGTAAGAAAGAATGTAATAGCCCCGGCAATAAATCCAAGAGCGGCAAGCCAGGCTATCCTGCGCAAATACCAGAAGAAATCCATTTTTTCCATTCCCATGGCAACCACTCCTGCTGCAGAACCGATGATGAGCATACTTCCACCTGTTCCTGCTGAATAGGCTATGAAATGCCACAGCTGATCGTCAACAGGTTCGGAAAACATGCCAAGACTGGCAGCAACCAGAGGTACATTATCGATAACTGCGGACCCAACTCCGAGCAATAAAATCACCAGGTCGGAAACGGCTGTACCCGCGATTTCCGATCCCAGCATGGGAATTACGTCCTGAAGATTTAAAGCAAAGGCAAATAATAGTCCCAGGGATTCCAGGGCAGCTACAGCCATCAATATTCCGAGGAAAAATAAAATACTCGGCATTTCTATCTTCGACAATGAATGATGTACCGGACTATGGTGCCCATGTGCATCATGATCATGACTTTCGATCGCTGTCATGCTGAATTTTGACGAACTATACAATTCTGCAAATACAGCAACTACGCCCAGTGCGAACATCATTCCCACATAGGGTGGTAAATGCGTAACCGTTTTAAACACAGGCACGGAAATAATAGCACCTAAACCCAGGTAAAGCATGGTGGAGCTAAATTTCGATTTCGGCTTGTTATCCTCGTCCTGCGTGAGTTCAATCTCCCCTTTGAATGCCGGAAGAAATTGCGCGATAAATACAGGCACTATCATACATACAAGGGATGGAATGAAAAGGAATTTGATGAGGTTTAGGGTGGTGACTTTATCTCCGATCCAGAGCATTGTTGTTGTAACATCTCCTATTGGTGACCAGGCGCCTCCCGCATTCGCGGCTATGATTATTAGTCCGGCATACCATATCCTCGCACTTCGCTCAGGTACTATCTTTTGTAAAATCGAGATAAGCACAATAGTGGCTGTTAGGTTGTCGATTATAGCAGAAAGGATAAAGGCCATGATAGCAAAGAACCAAAGGATCTTCCGTTTGCTTTTGGTTTTAACAAAAGATTTTATCGTTGAAAAGCCGTCAAAATAATCGATGATCTCAACGATGGTCATAGCACCAAGCAAGAATACAAGAATCTCAGCTGTTTTACCCAGGTGATGCAAAAGGGTCTCTTCCATCATATGCATCTTCTCCTCGTGTCCGTACAGATTGAACGTATCGATTAGCGCATGTTTACCGGAATCAAACCATTGATCGAAGTCATCTATACCCAAGGAGATCATCGCCCAACTCAGCGCCATCATGATAAGCGCAGGAATAAGCTTATCTACTTTTATATTATGCTCGACAGTAATAGCCAGGTATCCGACAACGAAAATTATGACGATCAATGTTTCCATAAACTTAGATATTGATTAGTTAGGCTGGGTATGCAGCTCAACAAATATAAAAAACTATTGAACTTTTGAGTTAAAATTGGATTGTATTATGACTAATAAATCAATCCGGAGCTATGATCCTTTTGAGCTCCTGTAACACTGCTCAAACAATTTGATTCATTCCTCAGCCTCAGAACTCCGAGGAAACCAAAGATCAAGGCCTCTTTAAAATCGATCAAATCATTTGATGGCAATACGATATCTGCACTGTTGCATGCTTTTATCCTCTCTAACAGGAATTGATTATAAGCTCCCCCGCCGGTTACCAGGATATCTCGTTTATTGAGCGGATTCAACTGGGCTGCGATTTGAGTGGCGATATGTTCGACAAAAGTTCTGAGCTTATCCTCTATCGAGCAATCGTACTTTTGAATGATTGGTACTAGGTGCTGCTCCACCCATTCCATACCCAGCGATTTTGGTGGTGGAATACTGTAAAACTCAAGACCGTTCAGGTCATTGAGCATGTCCTTATGCACCGATCCCATCCGGGCGATTCTTCCTCTGTCGTCATAGGCAAGATTCATTTGCCTGGCCAGTTTGTTTAATATGGAATTAACCGGACAAATATCAAAGGCGATCCGTTTATTATCCCGTTCAAATGACACATTGGAGAACCCCCCGAGGTTCAGGCAGATATCATGGTCCCCAAACAACAATCGGTCACCAATTGGAACAAGTGGCGCGCCCTGTCCGCCAAGTTTTACATCCTGTGTCCGGAAGTCACAGACTACACGGCAATTAAACAATTCTGCTATTTTGGGAAGATTTCCAATTTGCAGTGTAATCCCCTGTTCCGGCTGATGAAAAATCGTATGGCCGTGTGAACATATGGCATCGATATCCC
>JABDPL010000131.1 GCA_013042825.1 Flavobacteriaceae bacterium
CCATGATGCTATCGGTTTGGGACCACAAGGCTGGTGAAACGCTGCGAATAGACCTTTGGACGAAGGATATGCCTGTTGATGAGATGAAGATATTCTTTCATCAAACCCTGGTAGGCATGGCCAATACTTTTAACCGGGCCACCCAGGATGAAAAAATGACGGAGACCATGAAAGATTTCTGTGATTATTTTGCTGAAAAACTGAATTTGAAGTCGAATTGATCTAAACTTTAGATTGTGAATTCCTTCACTCCCTGATTTTATACTTATAATGATAAATTATAAATAACAAGCCTGTTATCAGGAAGGGCGCTAACAGTATACATACAATTCCAATACTCATCCCCACCGATTGATTCATGGCGAAATTGTGCTTGTAGATCCATGGGGCATTTATCAAGGCTATGGCGACATAAAGAATACCCCCGATCAGCTCTCTTTTCAAAGCGATAATAAAAATTACCAGAAGAATAAACGAAGGGATCAGGTGCATTAGGAAGCCGAGTATCTGACGCCAGAAAGGCTCCCCATGCCCGAATGCGTCCAAAGCGAATAAACTGATAAATGCTATCGCAGCCAGGGCGAGTATCCTTGCGATCAGCCGTATGGTATGACCTCTTGTCATGAGTTAATGACCTTTATAAAAAGGGTAACCAATAAAGTTACGAAATTTCGAGGTTCTTTCCTACAAAATCTACTATAGGCTAAAGCTGTTCTTCCAGCTGTTCAGGTCCCTGTTTAGCAAACCTTCAAGTCTTTCAATATCCGGTAATAATTCATCACGGAGCTTATTCAGAACCTCCGATTGAAGGTCATTGACGGTCGCTTTCTGCACTGGTTTCATTCGCCTGTAAAACACATGAAATGCTTTTTTGATATAGTCCGGGATAGTCTTCGGATCGTCATGTTTGATATGACCGATATGCCCCGCATTACTCTTGTTCGAATGCAGGTCTTTATGGTTGTAGTCGTGCCATTGAATTCCCAGGAAATCATAGAGGGAAGCAATACAATCTTTCGGATCGTTAATCAGATCTTCAAAAAAGATGAACTTGAACCGCTGGAAAGGAAAGTATTTTAGGTATCGATCGATCTGCTCGAAATACTTACTGCTATCAGTATATATCCTATTCTTCAGGATCTCCTCATCAATCCCTGCAGTTGTTAGTCCGCGTTCAATAGCGAAGTTATAATGAGAAACGATCCGATCTAAGGGATTTCGCATCATATAGATAAACTTCATGTCGGGATTGTATTCAAAAATATCCTGATGAATGTTTCGATTGAAATTTGGAAATTTAGAATAGTTGGTTGAGCCGTCTACATAGAATGTTTTATCATCGCAATTAAAAAGTCGGTTATAATCCTCGAGATGATCCCGCCAATCGGCTTTACTAAAGAATTGCGGCTCTTTAACAGTACAGAAACATACATCCGGATGTGAGGTTAGAATACGGCTGATGCTGGTGGTCGCTGATCGGGCCGCACCGATGATCAATAAATTGACTTTTGTTACAGACATAATTCAATTCTATTCCTGTTTAAAATAATCATCTTTCAACTATGCTTTAATCCTATTGGGTGGGAGTTCGGTTACCAATCACTTAAACGGGTGGCATCTAACTTGATAAATATAAAGAGCAGGATGGTAAATCCCCAGAGCGATGATCCACCATAGCTAAAAAAGGGCAGGGGAATACCGATCGTTGGCAGTAATCCCATGACCATACCGATATTGATAAGGAAGTGCACAAACAAGATGGAAGCCACACTGTAACCGTAAACCCGGTTAAATTGAGTTTTTTGATTTTCAGCCCTGAAGATAATTCTTATGATAAGAAGGACAAATAGCACGACAACCACGCTACTGCCCAAAAAGCCCCATTCCTCCCCAACGGTGCTGAAAATATAGTCGGTATGCTGTTCGGGAACAAATTTTCCTATGGTCCGTGTACCTTCCATAAAGCCTTTGCCTGAGACTCCGCCACTGCTTATGGCCTTTTCCGATTCATGAAGATTATATGAAATATCGCGCTTCATGGCTTCGAGTTTGGCAGGATCCTTTTCCAGGCGAAGCCATACACTGATCCGATCCTGTTGATGTTGTTGAAGGATTTTAGAATAAAAGAACTGAACACCTGAAGCGAAGACAACGCAGGTCAGGGCTATAAGCAGCGGTTCAATAAGCCGTCGTCTTTTTTTCTTCAATAAAAAATACAGTCCGAAACTCAGCACCCCTGCGCCAATGACGGTAATCACCAAACCGAACTTTAATGTAGCCACTCCGAGAACTCCGATTACAAGGGCGATCATCAGATATAGCTTTGGAATGCCCTCCCTGAAAAACACGAAGAAGAAAGCCCCATAAACAATTGTGCTTCCGGCGTCATTCTGGAGCAGGATCAACAGGGCCGGAGCAGCTATGATAAGTAATGCCCATAACTGATATCGTATATCCCGGATATTGGTTTGAAGGTCACTGATGTATTTTGCAACAGCCAGGGCTGTTGCAAATTTCATGAATTCACTGGGTTGTAAGGTCATGCCACCAATAGCGTACCAGGAGGTTGCTCCGTTGACTTCCTTGCCGAAAATAAAAAGTCCGATCAGGGAAACCAGTCCGACCAGGTAAATAACACTCGAAAAGCGTTCATAGAATTTAGATTCAATAGCGAGGATTAGGATGATAAGCACAAGACTGAACAATATAAAAACCAGCTGTTTTCCGTAGGGTTGAGAGATGTTGAAATAACCGTTAATGCTGCCTGATGAAGATGCTGATAGAATATTCAGATATCCAAAACCAACCAGGAGAAAGAAGAGGATGATCGAGATCCAATCAAGGCGAAAAGACCTGGGTCTGCCAATACTCATTATTGATTAATTCTGAAAGGTTCTCCACTATAGGGCTTCATATACTCCTCTTCAAGGCTTTTTTCAAGTACCATTGTTTCCATGGCTTTTAAGGTGACCTCACCTTTGAGGTATTTCTCAATCATTAAACTCGCAATTCTTCCGGCCCAGCGGGCGCCATAGTATCCATTCTCAACAAATACCGCCATGGCGATCTTCGGATCATCTTTGGGAGCAAAGGCTATGAAGATGGAATGATCGGTCAATTGCGTACGCACCCCGTCGATCTTCGTGAAATTCTCAGCAGTTCCGGTTTTACCGCAGATCTCTATACCCGGGACCCTAAGGAAATGAGCGGTCCCCTTATTAAAAACGTCATGCATACCCTGAACAACCGGTTCGAAATGCTCGGGATCGATAGTCGTTACACGCTTAGTTGTATATTGGTCATCAATGGTGAATCCCTCGATGGATTTGATTATATGGGGTGTGTAAAAGTATCCCCTGTTTGCAATGGCCGCTGTCATATTTGCCAATTGAATGGGTGTCACAAGGACTTCACCCTGGCCTATCGCATTCGATATTATTGTGGTTGCTCCCCATCTGAAATCCGGATACCAATTATCATAATAGTCTCCATCGGGGATGTTTCCTTTTTTTCCGATAGCCAGGTCATAACCGAGATAATTCCCAAGTCCGAAACTTTTGATATGGTCGCTCCAAATGTCCATAGCCTTATGGGCATCGTCATACTTCTCGATTGTTTTTCTGAACGCATTAGCAAAATACGCATTGCAGGACTTTGAAATTCCCGTATTCATATTTCTGATACCTCCACCACAATGACAGCCCATCTTCCTATTGTTCCTGCCATATACATATCCATGACGGCAGGTTATGGTGGTTGACTCATCAATGACCCCTTCCTGAAGAGCGGTCAGGGCAATAAGGGTCTTGAAAGGCGATCCGGGTTCGTGCATACGGAGCAGTCCGCGATCGATAAGAGGCCTGCTGATGGTGTCGGTGTATAGTTTAGTATAATTCCTGGAGCGTTCGCGGCCCACCAGAAGGTTGGGGTTATATGTGGGAGCAGAAATAAGAGCGAGGATCTCACCTGAGGAAGGCTCGATAGCCACTATACCCCCGTGTTTATTTTGCATTAGGCGTTCACCATATTCCTGAAGCTCAGCGTCTATGGAAATATGAATGTCCTTGCCGGGTTCGGGAGAAATATCAAATTTACCCGCCTTATAG